>CP027224.1:0-70000 GCA_002973635.1 Lysinibacillus sp. B2A1 | reverse complement strand
CAACTAGCTAATGCGCCGCGGGCCCATCCTATAGCGACAGCCGAAACCGTCTTTCAGTATTTCACCATGAGATGAAATAAATTATTCGGTATTAGCCCCGGTTTCCCGGAGTTATCCCAAACTATAGGGTAGGTTGCCCACGTGTTACTCACCCGTCCGCCGCTAACGTCAAAGGAGCAAGCTCCTTCTCTGTTCGCTCGACTTGCATGTATTAGGCACGCCGCCAGCGTTCGTCCTGAGCCAGGATCAAACTCTCCATAAAAGAAATTTGATTAGCTCAAATTGTTTTGCTGGCATCAATTTTGATGTCCAAAATTTTTGTTTTGTTCACTAGCAGAAGCTAGCTACTAAAAACTTTATTGATTACGTTTTGCTTGTTCAGTTTTCAAGGTTCATTTCGCCGCCGTTTCTCAACAGCAACTCTTATAGTATATCGCACTCACAACTACTTGTCAACAATTAAATTTCAATTTCAATTTAATTTGTTTACATTTCAACAGTTATCTTGGCGACTCCTATTACTATACCATAATATTTTTATTATGCAAGCTTTTTATAAGAAAAATATTAAAGCTGTTATTCCTAACACGCCCGGTATACCTAGTATAGCGATAGTTAAGACAGAAAAAAGATTGATAGGTATATTATAGCCTACATATCCCATACTCAAATGAATAATAAATAATAGAAGAAAAGCAAAAGCAAATCTAAACCAAAAAACGGACATTCCTTCTAAAATTTTACCCATTTTAGCATGTCTAATTATTACATAAAGAAAAAGAAGCACTACAGGTACACTAAAACTCATAATTACTAACCATGACATCAGGTTTCCCCCTTAAATGATATAATTATGAAAGTTTATGATTCCTGTTTTGCTTCTATGAGTTTAAAAGACTATTATTTAATTAATACTCTTCGTATTCTAGCTTCTTTAAATAAATAGTAATGAATGCTCTCCGCTGCTTTTCGTTGAGCAATTAATTCTAAATCATAATCATCTAATAACTCTTCAATTATTTTTGCCTGCTGTAAATCTTCTTTTGTTTCTTTAATTAGACTCACAAGCCTGTCATCGAATTCTTTTTTTAACTTTCTCTTACTGCGGAAGAACATATTAATCCCTCACTCATAATTCTCGGCGACCTTCCATTGCCTTCGATAACGTAACTTCATCTGCATATTCTAAATCTCCGCCTACTGGTAGTCCATGCGCAATACGAGTTGTTCGAATACCAGAGGGTTTTACTAGACGGGAGATATACATAGCTGTTGCCTCGCCCTCGATAGTGGAATTCGTAGCTAAGATTAACTCCTGAACTGTTTCATCCTGCAAACGAACTAACAATGAGGCAACATTAATATCCTCTGGACCAATACCATCCATTGGTGATATAGCCCCTTGCAGTACATGATACATACCATTGTAGTCACGCATTTTCTCCATCGCTATTACATCTTTTGTATCTTGTACAACACAGATAATTGAATGATTCCGTTGCTTATCTGTACAAATGTGACATGGGTCTACATCAGTTATGTTGCCACATACAGAGCAATAGCTTAAATTTCGTTTAGCGTCAATAAGTGACTTAGAAAAGGATAAAACATCGTCTTCTTTCATCGTTAACACAAAAAACGCCAGTCGAGCCGCGGTTTTCGGCCCGATACCTGGCAATTTCATAAAACTATCTATTAGTTTTGATATTGGTTCTGGGTAGTACATTTACTTACCTCCTAGAATGGAAGGTTCATGCCTTGAGTGAATTTACCCATTGTTGCATTTGTTTTTTCGTCTACTTTTTTCAGTGCTTCATTTGTAGCAACAACAATTAAATCTTGAAGCATTTCGATATCATCAGGATCTACTACTGAAGAATCAAGATTCACTTCTACAACTTCACGTTGGCCAGTAACAATTACTTTTACCATACCACCGCCAGCTACACCTTCAAATTGCTCTGCATTTAAGGCCTCTTGAGCTTCCATCATTTCCTTTTGCATTTTTTGCATTTTTTTCATCATACCTTGCATATTTCCCATTCCACGCATAAACATATTCCTCCTAAATGATTAATCTTCAACAATTTCTATAAAATCTTTACCAAACAACTTTTCTGCCTCTGTCACAAGTGGATCTTGTGAGGCAAGTGGTTGAGCATCATCGATAAACGGCTCATCAGGCATTCCTGCTGGTGGTGGCTCTAATAATTCCACCTCATGATCGGTCGCTGTTTGAGATTTTTTCTGCTGTTGCAAACCGTGATCACGAATAAACTCTTCACGTAATTTTAACCAAGTTTCTTCAGGGGTACAAAGCATTTCATATGTTGTACCAGTTTGCCCTGCAATTAATTGTGTGAAGTGAGCTTTTAGAGACTGATTATCAGCAACCATTTGACAATGAATATCATACTTGAATTTTAACACAAATGCACTCGAAGATGCCGCTACGGGTTCAGCTTCTGCTAAAAGAGCGGATTGCGACTTTTGCATTTGGTTTAACGCTTGTGCCCAGACTGATTTAATGAGGTGAACATCTTGTTTGGTGGCATCCTTTAGCACCTCTTGTATCCGCCCTGTTGGTGCTTTATAGCCATTTGGGCTTTTTGCTCGTGGCCGTTGTTCCTTTGGTGCTTGCATCTGTTGTCCAGCAGCTCCAGCCTGTAATTGTGCTGACAATTGTTGTACCATTTGCTCAAGCGCTACTATCTTTTGGGCAAGTTCTGGACTCAAAGCCGCTTCAACTGAAGTGGTTGTTTGACTAACTAGCCCACCCGAAAACTGTACCATTTTAAGTAATGCTGTTTCTAAATATATTTTTGTATGGTGGGAGAATCGCATTTCTTGCTGTGTTTTAGCTAAAATATCTATGTAGCCATATAGTAAATCAGGTGCAAAATCATGCGCTAATGTAAATACTCGTTCTTCTGGTGAAACTAGCTCTAATAGTTCAGCTAAATCATCACTTGTTTGTAGCAATAATAAGTCGCGGAAAAATGTAATCAAGTCCTCTGAAAGACGAAGTGGATCCTTGCCATCTGCGATAAGTTGTTCTAATAATGCAAGCATTTGAGCAACATCTTTTACTTTTAAGGCTTCTGCTAAGTCATAAAAAACTTCCTGACTAATCGAACCTGTTACAAGTAATGTATCCTCAAGCTTTAGCTTCTCTCCACTGAAAGAGACAACCTGATCTAGTAAACTTAATGCATCACGCATACCACCAGCAGCAGATTGCGCAATAACCTTCAAACCTTGTTCCTCATACGGTAGTTCGATGTCCTCTAATACAACCTTCATTCGTTCGATAATATCATTAGTTGAAAGTCGCTTGAAATCAAAGCGTTGGCAACGTGAGATAATGGTTGCAGGTAATTTATGAGGCTCTGTTGTCGCCAAAATAAAAACAGCATGTGGAGGTGGTTCTTCTAATGTTTTTAAAAGTGCATTGAAGGCACTTGTAGAAAGCATATGCACTTCATCGATAATATACACTTTATATCTGCTACTAGCAGGAGCAAATCGAACTTTCTCGATAATATCACGTATTTCTTCAACTCGAGAATTAGATGCTGCGTCAAATTCAATCACATCAGGATGCGACCCATCTGTAATACTTAAACAAGTGGCACATTCGTTACATGGCTCGTTCGATGGTGCTCGCTCACAATTCAAAGCTTTTGCAAAAATCTTAGCTGTACTTGTTTTCCCCGTTCCTCTTGGACCAGAAAACAAATAAGCATGTGTGGTTTTGTTTGCTAGGAGAGCATTTTGTAGCGTTCTTTTGACATGTGCCTGGCCAGACATTTCTCGAAATGATTGCGGTCGATACACACGATAAAATGCTTGATACGTCAATGATTTCCTCTCCTTTTCTCCATTAATATAGAATAGTTCTATTATAACATTTGTCTAATAATAGTGTTATCAATTCCCAAAAAATTGAGACAACACACTTTATCTTAAATTCATTTCTAATATGAGATAATATCGTGGTAAGACGTATAAATATAAAAAAACGCATCCCGCCTAATGTAGACGGATGCGTTTGAATTGGCAATTTAATGCCGTGCACCTTTCTTCGACAGCCGCACATAAGCGTTACTCTTGTCGTTAGCTCAGATTAGGCAACCCCGCGGCACATGAATAAGACCACTTAATGCTGCTTCCTTCCGGACCTGACATGGTTCATGGGTATCCATTGCGCAGGACCCAATCGTCAACACTACGTGCAAAAGGCAGACCAAACAATACGGACAGCCTCGAAAAAGGAATTCAGTCTCGCTAGAGCGGATTGCGAGTTACAGGACACCGCTACCTTCCCACCTAGCACGGCAATAACTAGTATACTGACTGTTTTCATAAATTGCAACTTAATGCACATAATATTTCTGTGGAAACATTTATCAACAATATAATCATAAAAATTTTGAAAATCAGTTGACGTGAAATATAAAATATGATAAATTAATTTTTGTCGATAAGACATCAGATTAATATGGAGGTATACCCAAGTCTGGCTGAAGGGATCGGTCTTGAAAACCGACAGGCGGGTAACACCGCGCGGGGGTTCGAATCCCTCTACCTCCTCCAGTTTTAAATTTCGACTACATCAGTAGCCGTTTTTTTTTGCCTAAAAATTTGTACATTATATATACAGATACCACTTCCACAAAGGTTGTGGTATTTTTTTATTGTTAAGGAGAAAATAAATTAAATATCTACATCTAATTAAGAAGGAAGGATTTTTGTGCATTCAAAATATTTAATCTCTCGAGCTTCCCTCACTTGGATTTTTTTAATCGCTATATTAACTGCTATTGGTAGTGAAATTAAAATAATGCCTTTTGCTAATACAATTTTTCGTTTTGGATTAGGAACTATTGTTTTCTTTCTTTGTACCCTTCTTAGGCCAACCCCTATTATATTAGCCGGTATCGTTACAAGTATTGTGACAACAGCTTTTCGAGTTTTCATAACTTCTGCTACACCCAATATAGCATTATTGGATAGCATCTTTTTACATTTACCAGCAGCAGCTTTTTATATACTTTTTGCATTATGTCTACAAATTTTAAATATCCATCAATATCGAGAAAAACCGTTAATGCTTGGATTATTAGTTGCATTTAGTGAAGTAATAAGCAATTTAGCTGAACAACTATTTCGTTTTCTTGTTAATTCTTATACTTTTTTACTCGTTCATGATTTACTTATATTGTTAGCTGTTGCTTTATTACGTAGTTTCTTTGTAGTTGGTGTTTATAGCTCCATTTTAATTGCTGAACAAAAAAAACGCGTGCAAGAAATGCTTACTATTGGGTCAGATCTATATGTTGAAACGCTCTATTTAAAAAAATCTATGAATCATATTGAGACTATCACAGCTAGTGGGTTTGATTTATATCGACAGTTAAAATCGCAAGGCAATCGGACTGAAAGCTTACAGGCTTTGCATATTGCCCAGGAAATTCATGAAGTAAAAAAAGATTCGCAACGTATCTATGCAGGAATTTCTAAAATCGTAGGCGAAAAGAGCTTTGGCCCCTTTAGAATGTCAGAATTATTACATTATATTGAAGACGGTAACAGAAAGTACGGTGAACTACTGGGAAAAGAAATTCACTTTAAAGTAAGTTTGGACACTGACTTTCAAACAAAAGAACATATTGCTTTGCTTGCACTTTTGAATAATCTAACAGCAAATGCTATTGAAGCCATTAAAGATCAAGGTGTTATTTCTATTGCCATTCAACAACAACTGGATGATACTGTAATCACAGTATGTGATAATGGAAAAGGCATTTTACAAAGTGATATCACTATTATTTTTGAACCTGGTTACACCACAAAATACAATATGGACGGTGTCGCTGCAACTGGTATTGGACTTTCGCATGTTGCTGAATTAGTAAATAAATTAAATGGCTTCATATCCGTTGAATCAAACAATCAAAACACAATGTTTAAAATTACAATTCCTACGCAAACTATTCAAACGGGAGAGACTTAAATGAGGTATTTTATTGTAGATGATGATCGTGCAAGTCGGGTCATGTTAAAAAAAATTATTGAAGATAGCGGATTAGGTACCGTTATTGGTGAAGCTCGCAATGGTGAAGATGCTATCCCACAAATTTTAATGACTCAGCCAGAGTTTGTGCTTATCGATTTATTGATGCCAAAGCTCGATGGAATTGCAACAGTCGAACAACTTACTCAAAATCGTTTTGAGGGACAATTTATTATGATTTCTCAGGTAGTCAATAAGGAAATGGTGGGTGAGGCATATGAGCAAGGGATTGAGTTCTTTATTCATAAACCAATAAACCGTATTGAAGTTGAAAATGTTTTACGTAAAACAACAGAACAATTTCGCCTAAAAAATTCACTATTAGTAATTCGTCAATCGCTGACAAACATTGATTTAAGTGAGCAAATAAATCAAAAAGCCACATCTCGTGATCATATTCAATCAATCTTAAACGATATGGGCATTGTTGGTGAAATCGGAAGTGAGGATATCATAGCTATCATTGAAACCTTGCTTGCTCATCAACACAAGATAGCACCCCTACCTCCATTAAAAGAGCTTTATGAGGAAATTGCAGCTGTTACAAAGACTACACCTGATGAAATTTTGAAAGAAAGTAAAGCCATTGAACAGCGTGTACGTCGTACAATATTAGCAGCAATGATTAACCTTGCCAATTTAGGTGTCGTCGATTATACCAACTCTGAATTTGAATATTATGCGCCTCGATACTTTGATTTTAAAGAAATTCGTCAGCTAATGTCGCAGATAGAAGATCATGAAAATCGTAAAGCAAAGGTAAATATTAAGAAGTTTATTCAGGTATTATATTCAGACATTTTAACAAAAGTAAATTAATTTTCTCGGATTTTGTCGGATTCCATAAGTCCTCCGTATTATTAAAGTAAGGCGAGTCCTAAAAATTTAATATTAGGGGGTACAAAGGGTTTGAAAAAGAAATTTAAAATCAGTTTAGCCGCTCAAATTTTAATCGGTTTGATTTTAGGGATCATTGTTGGTGGTATCTTTTATGGAAACCCCAAAATTGAAACATATTTACAACCTTTAGGGGATATCTTTTTACATCTAATTAAGATGATTGTTGTACCGATTATTATTTCTACTTTAATCGTTGGTGTTGCTGGTACCGGAGACATGAAGCAGCTTGGACGATTAGGCGGGAAATCAATTATTTATTTTGAAATTATTACTACTGTAGCCATTGTAGTTGGTTTACTTTCTGCAAACTTATTCCAACCAGGCGCTGGCCTAAATATGAATGAGCTTTCTCAAGGGGATATTTCAAAATACGTTTCAACTACTGAAGAAGTACAGCATGAGGGACCTTTTGATATTATTGTAGGCATTGTCCCAACAAATATTATTCAGTCTATGGCTGAAGGTAATATGCTTGCCATTATCTTCTTCTCTGTTATTTTCGGTTTAGGGGTTGCTGCTATTGGTGACCGAGGAAAACCAGTCTTAGACTTCTTCCAAGGCGTAGCAGATGCTATGTTCTGGGTAACGAACCTCGTTATGAAATTCGCTCCATTAGGGGTATTTGGTTTAATTGGTGTAACCGTTTCCAAATATGGATTTGCTTCACTAATACCACTGGCTAAACTTGCCATACTTGTATATGCAACAATGCTATTCTTTATCTTTATCGTTCTTGGACTTGTAGCGAAGTT
The DNA here is from genome assembly GCA_002973635.1 of Lysinibacillus sp. B2A1. Classification (GTDB taxonomy): domain Bacteria; phylum Bacillota; class Bacilli; order Bacillales_A; family Planococcaceae; genus Lysinibacillus. The sequence goes on along the minus strand of CP027224.1, from coordinate 62,272 downwards.
CGCGGGAATCAGTATTTTCTACTTAATCAGAGTATTAAAGGACGAGCTAATTTTAGCGTTCTCAACTGCAAGCTCTGAAGCTGTACTACCACGTATTATGATGAAAATGGAGAAATTAGGAGCTCCAAAGGATATCGTTTCCTTTGTTATTCCAACCGGTTATTCCTTTAACTTAGATGGCTCTACCCTGTATCAGGCGATTGCAGCGTTATTTATTGCTCAAATGTACGGTATTCATCTAAGCATTGGAGAACAAATTACGTTAATGCTTGTATTAATGGTTACATCTAAAGGTATCGCGGGTGTTCCAGGGGTGTCATTCGTAGTACTTCTAGCAACTTTAGGGACTGTTGGCATTCCACTTGAAGGCTTGGCATTTATCGCAGGGATTGACCGTATCCTTGATATGGGACGTACAGTTGTTAACGTAATTGGTAACTCATTAGCGTCATTAGTAATGGCAAAATGGGAAGGCCGTTTCGATACAGAAAAAATGAAAAATTACTTTAAAGATAACGAAAACTTAGCGTAAAAAGTTAAAAAAATCCTCACGATGTATGGATGGCATCGTGAGGATTTTTTTAATTTGATCAATTATGCCTCGGCATAATTGCGTCCGGAATCGGCTTTGTGCTTAGGCCTGCGTGATGCAGGTCAGTTAGCCGTTATCGCATGGATGCGATGATTTTAGGCTATCACCCTAAATTGAACTCCTTTTCGATTCAGTGACATCCGCCGGAGGCTTTAACTTCTTTTAGTTAAAACTTTATCTAAATAAGCAATGATCGATTCTTTACCATTTACATGTGCCTCTTGTGCACGTGCTTCATCTTTTTCTATCTTTGCCTCTGCTGCCATTAAAATACGTTCTGCATCTTCCTGTGGCACCACAACAACGCCATCCACATCCCCTATAATATAATCACCAGGATGAACAGTAACGCCTCCTATAGAGATAGGGACATTTACTTTACCGCCACCATTTTTATTACCAGCAGCTACCGTTGTCCCCAAAGAGAATACAGGGAAATTCAGCTCTCCAATGGCTGCGATATCTCGGATAACCCCATCCACAACAAACCCTTGTACACCTATGCCCTTTGCTAAGGAAATCACAAAATCTCCAGCAACTGCTCGATTCGTATTACCTTTGGCATCGATTACCAAAATATCACCTTCATTAGCAGCTCGAATAGCCTCTAACACTGCTCCATTTTCACCATCTGGTAATCGCACAGTTACCACGCGCCCAGCTAGTTTAAAGTGATCCGCTAAAGGTTTAATATCACTGCGTAAATTTGTGTGTCCCCCAGTTGCATCAGAAATTGCCGTTGTTGGTAAATGCTTAAAACTAATTTCCACCTTTGTCATACATAACACCCCTATTATGATTTATGCTTACATAATTATTGTAAATAAAAATCATCTACTATTTCAATATATCTCAGAAAATTATGGAAATAAAACATTTAAATATGGTACTGTTAGAGGAAAATGAAAGAAAAAATGGGTATTATGGATATTCAAAAATTATATGAACAACGCAATCAAATTATCGTAGCTTTTTTGGTGGCAGCTTTTATCGGCCTATTCAATGAAACAGCCCTCAATATGGCCTTTGCGCAATTGATTGTTGACTTTAAAACCGATGCATCTACCATTCAATGGCTAACAACTGGTTATTTATTAACCTTAGGTATTTTAGTACCACTCTCTAGCCTGCTTATGCAGCGTTTTACAACGCGGCAATTATTTACTGTATCACTGTTATTTTCTATCATAGGTACCTGTGTTTCAGCTATTTCTCCAACCTTTGCACTGTTACTTGCTGGACGAGTTATTCAGGCTGTTGGAGCAGCTATTATTCTGCCGCTTATGATGCAGGTTGTACTCATGATTTACCCGATTAATCAGCGTGGCGCTGCGATGGGTAAAATCGGCTTAGTTATTATCTTTGCTCCAGCCATCGGACCCACTATTGCAGGCTTTGTCATGGAGCATTTCTCCTGGCACTCTATATTCTGGATGAGTCTTCCATTTTTACTCATTTCATTTGTACTTGGTTTAAAATTTGTTCAAAATGTTAGTGAAGTTAGGATGGTTAAATTTGATGGTGTTTCAATCGCCTTATCAACGATTGGGTTTGGAGGGATCGTTTACGGTTTTAGTATTTCTGGTAAGCTAGGTACTTTTATGACAATAGAGGTAGTCTCCACTCTCATGGTTGGAGCACTAGGAATTATTCTTTTTTGTTTGCGACAAATTAAAATGGAGCAACCTATGCTGAATTTAAAGGTATTCTCATTTCCAATGTACAATATCGGCATGCTCCTGGTTATTATCGTACATATGACCATTTTAGCAACAATGGTGTTATTACCTATTTATTTACAAAACATTTTATTGCTGGCACCTATGATTGCTGGTCTTACCCTACTTCCTGGTGGTGTTATCAATGCCTTTATGGCAGTTGCCTCAGGGCATATTTTTGATCGCTTTGGACCTCGTATCATGGTTCCTGTTGGATTATTTTTAGAAATAATTGCATTACTTTTCTTACGTACAATTGATGCTGAAACCTCTGTTTATTTCATCGTAATCTTCCATATTCTTATGTTTGTTGGCATCTCTCTTGCAAGTATGCCTGCGCAAACAAATGGATTAAATCAGCTACCCCGTCAACTTTATCCAGATGGTACAGCATTTATGAATACATTACAGCAGGTTGCAGGTGCAATCGGTACTGCTGTTTCTATAACAATCATGTCCATTAGTAAGGCAAATTTCATTTCCCAAAATGGAGCCTCTGCTACAAACGAATTTGCTGGATCCATTATTAGTGTACAACATGCATTAACCTTCTCCCTTATACTGGCAATTCTTGCATTCGTTTTATCAATCTTTATGAAACGTGTGCAAGAGGAGAAATAAAGCCAAAAATGCGCCATTCATTAGGAATGAACTCACTTTTCTATCAAATGGCGCTAAGTATTATTAAACTATTTCGATAAAATGCTTTGATTGTTCGTCTAACGCCTCTGCCGCACTGGCGATTTCAGCAAAATCATTGGTTGTCACAGATATTTGTCCATTTGTTTTTTCAACTTTTTCAGCTATACGTGTAATACTTTCTGTAACTTGACCTATTTCCCGCTCTATCCCCTCAACATTATCCTTTACTTCAGAGATAGATTGCTCAACTCTTATGGATAGCTTTCTCACCTCTTTTGCTACAACATCAAAGCCTCGCCCATATTCTCCTGCCCTAGCTGCTTCAATAGCTGCGTTTAATGCTAGTAAATTTGTCTGAGAAGCAATCTCTTGGATAGTTTTCACGATGCCTTTAATAGATTCAGCCTGTTTTTGAAGCTGTGCAAGATTTATTACATTATCGGCAGACTCTTTTGATACTTCCCTAATAGTCTCTAGTAAACCTTCACTATTTTGAATACCAGCCTCTGAACGACTATGAAGTTCTTTTGACATCCCCTTTAATGTCTCAGCTACGCTTACAATCTCATTTTGACGGTCTGAAATATTAGTAGCAATTTTCGAAACACCAATCACCTTTCTAGAATTATTTGCAAAGACCGGCATATAGGTAGCTTCAAGCCAAACTCTATTTCCGTTCGCATCCAATCTTTCAATTTTATCTTGATAGCTATTACCAGCGGCCAAGTTCCTCCAAAATTTTTCGTACTCCAAGCTATTAACAAATTCAGGTAAACATAAATCTTTATGATCTTTTCCTATCATTTCTTCTACTTTATAGCCTAATGTTTTGGCAAAATGTGCATTTACAAAGGCTACTTTACGCTCCATATCAAAACGAATTATTGCAATATTACGTTCAATTGCCTGCACTACTAAATCATCTGTTACTTGTGTATCGATTTTCTGCATAATCTACACCTCTTTATTCAATTTTTAAAAAAGAATTATTTTAACTAAAAATTTATTTTTTTCCATTTTAGCTCCTCGTTAATATTTGCAGAAAAAACATGGGCAATCATTACCCATGTTTTAATAACTGTAATACTTCTTCTGATGTAGTAGCTACATGAATTAGTGACTTTTGTTCCGCACGAATAAAACCTTCTTCAAGCATTTTCTTAAAATGCTGTAAAAGTGCATCATAAAAACTATTTACATTATATAAAATTACTGGCTTTTCATGTAGTCCAATTTGTGCCCACGTAAAGACCTCAAAATACTCATCCAATGTGCCACCACCACCTGGTAGCGCTATAAAGGCATCTGCAAGCTCTACCATTTTTGCCTTACGTACATGCATAGACTCAACAAAATGAATTTCTGTTAAGGAAGCATGGGCTAATTCCCGCTTCTGTAAATGCGTTGGCATCACACCTATTACTTCTCCGCCACCGTTTAAAACAGCATCTGCCACCTTTCCCATCAGGCCGCTTTTTGAACCACCATAGACTACCCCATGACCATTTTGAGCCAGCACTGCACCTAATTCGGCTGCCTTTTCTGCATAAACTGGGTTTTTGCCTAAACCAGAACCACAATACACCGCTATTCTTATAATAATCCCTCCTACTTAAAAGACGTGAAACAATAGCTATTTATATTGTCTCACGTCTTTTAATCATTTATTTTCATTAATTGCTTATTAGATATTTTTTTAGTTAAAGCCCTGATAAATTCTATTTGCGTAAATGGCCTGTTTGTTTTAGCATATGACTGATACGGCTCACAATTGATTCAATTGCTTCAGGATTTTTTAATAAATCATAATCATTAATATCTAAACGTAAAACGGGGCATGAATTAAAATTATTGACCCAGTTCTCATAACGTTCATGCATTTCAATCCAATAATCAATTGGTGTCTGCTGCTCCATTGAACGACCACGCTCTTGAATCCGCCCAATGACTGCATCAATTGGTCCCTCAAGATATATTAGTAAATCTGGATGCGGGAAGTAAGGTGTCATTACCATTGCATCAAATAAATTTTTATAAGTCTCGTAATCTGTTGGACTCATTGTTCCTTTATCATAGTGCATTTTTGCAAAAATTCCTGTATCTTCGTAAATAGAACGATCCTGAATAAATCCCCCGCCATATTCAAAAATTCGCTTTTGCTCCTTAAAACGTTCAGCTAAAAAATACACCTGCAAATGGAAGCTCCATTTTTCAAAGTCCTCATAAAATTTATCTAAATATGGGTTAGTGTCAACTTTTTCAAATGATGTACGGAAATTTAGCGCCTCTGCTAACGCTTTTGTCATCGTTGATTTCCCCACACCTACAGTACCAGCAATGGTAATGACTGTCTGTGGCGGAATATCGTACTTCTCTCTTAAATTCATTGTTGCAAGCTCCTTTGTTGTAACGTATCCTTTATGATTTGCAAAACATAGTTTAAATCATCTGTGTTTTTAACGAAGTCAAGTTGATCTCCATTAAATCGAATGACAGGAATTTCCGGATGCATTTTCTCAAAATGCTCGATAAAAGAATGATAATCTGCCACAAGTTGCTCCATATAATCCCGTGCAATCATTTTCTCGAATTCACGTCCACGCATTGCAATACGCTTCATCAATGTCTCAACACTAGCATGTAAATAAACAACAACATTAGGTACAGGCATATCCTTCGTTAGTATTTTATAAATTTCTTCATATTTATCATACTCGGTTGGTGCCAATGTACGTTTTGCAAATATTAGATTTTTAAAAATATGATAGTCCGCTACTACAGGTCTTTGATGTGTTAAGCGAAACTTTTTAATATCTGATAATTGTTTATAGCGATTACATAAGAAAAACATTTCAGTTTGGAAACTCCACTCCTCAATGTTTTCATAAAACTTATTTAGAAAAGGGTTTTCGTCTACTATTTCCTTTAATAGATGGTAATTAAATGTCGCTGCAATCTCTTTCGATAAAGAGGTTTTACCAACACCAATCGGACCTTCTACCGTAACAAATGGAACCGTCACCAGAAGCTCCTCCTTTATGTTCTATGGATTCTATTATCAATTCCCTCTTTGCCTGAGGACATTATTAAAAAATAAATCAGTGCTTTTCATTGTATCATAGTGCGAAAATGAAAAACAGAATCAAGCTAATCTCTCTATTAAATTTACATATAAAAAAACGACCCACCGAGGTAGGCCGTTATCTATCTATAATTTAACACGCTGTAAGCGAAGTGCGTTTAAAACAACTGATACTGAGCTAAAGGCCATCGCTGCGCCTGCAACCCATGGAGCAAGTAAACCGATTGCAGCAATTGGTATACCTAATGTATTGTAAGCAAATGCCCAAAATAAGTTTTGTTTAATATTGCGCATTGTTTTACGGCTCATAATGATGGCATCCGCTATACTGTTTAAATCGCCACGAATCAGCGTAATATCTGCTGCTTCCATAGCTACGTCTGTGCCAGTACCAATGGCCATCCCAATATTCGCTGTAGCAAGTGCTGGCGCATCATTAATGCCATCACCTACCATCGCCACTTTCTTACCCGTAGCTTGCAGTTTTTTTACTTCATCTGCTTTCCCTTCTGGTAGAACCTCAGCAATCACATGATTTACACCAACTTCTGCTCCTATGGCTTGTGCTGTACGTTCATTATCACCAGTCATCATAATAACGGTAATGCCCATATCTTGTAGACGACGAACTGCCTCTTTAGAAGTTTCTTTAACAGTATCAGCTACTGCTACTAGACCAGCATATTGACCGTTGACAGCAGCTAACATCGCTGTTTTACCATTTTCCTCTAACTGCTCCATTATTGGTAGAATGTCATCAATAGGAATACCATATTGTTGCATCAATTTACGTGTACCGATTACGACTCCTTGACCTGACACTGTCGCTTGCACACCATAACCTGGTATCGCTTCAAAGAATTGAACATCACCTAGCTCAATACCACGATCTGTAATGCCTTGAACAATTGCTTCTGCTAATGGATGCTCTGATTGCTTCTCCGCTGCACCTATTAACGATAAAAAGCTTGCTTCGTCTTGCTCTGCTGCTAGTATAACATCAGTTAACACAGGTTTGCCGTGTGTTACTGTACCTGTTTTATCAACAACCACCGTATCGATACTTTGCGTTTGCTCTAAATGCTCGCCACCTTTAAATAAAATTCCAAACTCTGCTGCGCGACCAGAGCCTGCCATAATAGATGTTGGTGTCGCTAAACCAAGCGCACATGGACATGCAATGACAAGAACTGCGATTAATACTTCTAATGCAGGCGTAAACTCACCTGGTTGTACCCAAAGAATCCAAACTAAAAACGTAATAATCGCAATTCCAACAACAATTGGTACAAATATGCCAGAAATATGATCTGCTAAACGCTGGATTGGTGCCTTTGAGCCTTGTGCATCTTCTACCACTTTAATAATCTGTGCTAAAGCTGTATCTCGGCCTACTTTTGTTGCTGTCATTTTAATAAAGCCATTTTTATTAATCGTTGAGCCAAATAATACATCACCTTGCTTTTTATCAACAGGAAGACTTTCCCCTGTCAGCATTGACTCATCAACAGCAGTTATTCCTTCTAAGACTTCACCATCAACTGGAATTTTCTCACCTGGTTTTACTAAAATAATGTCACCAATTACTACTTCTTCTAATGGTACTTCTTTCTCAACGCCCTCTCGAACAACAACGGCCGTTTTTGCTTGAAGACCCATTAATTTTTTGATTGCTTCAGATGAACGACCTTTCGCTTTTGCCTCAAATAATTTTCCTAATAGAATTAAAGTAATTAATACCGCGCTTGTTTCAAAATAAAGGTGTGGGCCATGATGTGAACCTACCGTAACAATTGCTTGATAGACACTATAAAAGTAAGCTGCAGATGTACCCATTACTACTAGTACATCCATATTGGCACTACCATTACGCAAGGCTTTATAGGCACCCACATAAAATTGTTTCCCTATTATAAATTGAACGGGCGTAGCTAATATCATTTGTACCCATGGATTCATTAGTATATCTGGTACATATAAAAACGAAGTAAATGAAAAATGACCAACCATCGTCCAGAGCAATGGTAGTGAAAGAATAGCTGATAAAATAAATTTATGCTGCTGTTGTTTGATGGCCTTATGACGATGGTCTACGGTTTCTTGTTCTTCAGCTTTTTGATGGGCCTCATAACCTAATTTTTCAACCTTTGCAATGATCTCTGCAATGGATACTTCAGATGGATTAAACTCAATTGTTGCCTTCTCAAGTGCTAAGTTTACATTTGCGGATGAGACACCAGCTAGCTTATTTAATCCTTTTTCTATACGCGTAGCGCAGGCTGCACAGGTCATGCCCGTAATGTCAAATTCAGTTTTCTGTTTAACAACGCCATAACCAAGTGCTTCAATTTTCTTTTCAAAATCTACTTCACTTAATTTGGACGAATCGTACTTAATCGTTGATTTTTCAAGCGCTAAATTAACAGTGGCCTGTTCAACACCATCCATTTTATTTAAACCTTTTTCTATACGAGTGGCGCAGGCTGCACAGGTCATACCTGTTATTTGCAAGTTGGTCTCTTTTACTTCTGGACTCATTTCTTCCACCTCTCCTTATACCAATAGGGGGTATATATCACTTAAAATAATAGAGTGCTACTTGAGCACCCTACATATTTTATTTTACATCATAGCCTTGGTCATCAATTGTTTCTTTAATTTGATCTAAAGATACTTTTGCTTCGTCAAATGCAACATCTACTAAGCCTTCTGCTAGGTTCACTTTCACTTGGTCAACACCAGTTAATGCTCCAACACTTTTTTCTACTGCATTTACACAATGTCCACATGACATTCCTTGTACATTTAAAGTTACGTTTTGCATAAAATATCTCTCCTCTTTGTTTATATTAAATAGGGGTATATATTTACAAATATTATTTTTTCATTAGCTTTTGAATGGTCACTACTAATTCATCCAACACTGCTTCATCACCCTCAGATAGGCGGTCCACAACACAACCCTTTAAATGGCCTTCCAATAATATTTTTGCTACACTATTTAAAGCAGACTGTGTGGCAGATAACTGCGTAATAATATCATCACAGTAAACATCTTTTTCAATCATTCCCTTAATACCACGAATCTGACCCTCTATGCGATTTAAACGAGTCGTTAAATCCTTTTTTACACGTTCAGGATGATGGCTTTTTCGACAAGATGTAGTTTCCTCCGTATGACATGTAACCTCTTTCGTTATGTCTTCCATTCCATACACCTCCTATTTCATTTTCATCATACTATACCCACGAAGGGTATGTAAAGTAAAAAATTTTATTAATGTTGATGATCATGATGAGACGGTTCTGCTTTTAATTGGCATAAAATTGAATTGTCATGCTGATGTGCTGCAGTTTCTAATTGAATTGTTACATGCTTAATGCCCTTATGCTCAAGATTATGTTCAATTTCTCGTAATATATTCTCACTATCCGTAATTTTCAACTGATCATCAACCACCGCGTGACAGGAAAGTGCATTCGTTCCACTTGTTATTGTCCAAATGTGTAGATCATGTATACTTTGGACACCTTTTGTCTGTTCAATAGTTTGAATAATTTCTTGAATGTCGACGTTTGAAGGAGTTCCCTCCATTAAAACATGAACAGCAGCCTTCGTTACATAGTAGCCACTTCTTAATACCAACAATGCGACAATTACACTTGCCAGCGGATCAGCCCAGCCCCAACCAAAAAACATAATTAGTAAAGCGGCAACAATAGCTCCTACAGATCCCAGCATATCACTTAGTACATGTAAAAATGCACCTCGCATATTTAAATTATCCTTTGTGTCGCTTCCACGCATCATTATCCAAGCTACCAAAATATTAATAAGAAGGCCAATCGTACTAATAATAAGCATACCTTTAGTTGCCACTTCTGGTGGATTTGCAAAACGCTCTATTGCCTCGTAGAAAATAAATAAAGCTATTAAGATTAATGTCACACCATTTAACACCGCAGCTAAAATTTCAAATCGTTTGTAACCATATGTTTTACTGTAATTTGCTGCCTTCTCTCCAAACATAAATGCAAGTAATGCTATGGCTAAAGAAATTGAGTCACTTAACATATGTCCTGCGTCTGATAAAAGAGCCAAACTATTTGTTAAAAAACCGCCAATTGCTTCAACCACCATATATCCTGTAATTATAATAAATGATAATATTAATACTTTTTTATTAGCGCCATGTGTATGATCATGGCCGTGATCATGATTATGTCCCATGTTTTTCCCCTCCGTTATTTTTAATTATGTGCAGCATGCTCAATCGCTTGCTTCAGTAAATTCATAATGTGATCGTCATCCTTCGAATAGTATAAGGTTGTACCCTCTCTTCGAAATTTCACTAAACGTAAATTTTTTAAAAAACGTAATTGATGCGAAACGGTCGATTGGCCTAAATCTAAGATTTCCGCGATGTCATTGACCGAATGTTCATCTGTACACAATAAATTTAGTATACGAATTCTTGTAGGATCACTTAATGCCTTAAAGGTTTGAGATACAACAAATAGTGTCTCCTCATCTAAATGCTGATCGTTGTTTACTTGAGTAATCTCTGTTAATTTTTCATCCATTTAGTTTATCCCCAATCATTTATATTTATATATGAGCATGTGTTCATATATAAATATAAATGGTACTTTTAGGAATGTCAACATTTAAAGTAGCATTTACCAATTAAGCAGGATACACTACTTTTAAGGAGAGATATTTAGTGGATATTTTCGAAACAGATCGATTATTTATGAAACAAGCATTAGAAGAAGCACAGAAAGCCGCTGTACTTGGGGAAGTACCTATTGGAGCTGTGCTTGTTTACAATGGAGAAATTATTGCAAGAGCCCATAATTTAAGAGAAACAACACAAAATGCAACCACACATGCTGAGCTGGAGGTTATACAGAAGGCTTGTAAAAAAATCGGTAGCTGGCGTTTAGAAAATACAACACTCTATGTAACGCTTGAACCTTGCCCTATGTGCGCAGGCGCTATTTTACAGTCTCGTGTGCCTCGTGTTGTATATGGTGCACGAGATATGAAAGCTGGCTGTGTAGATTCACTCTACCAACTATTAAACGATGCTCGTTTTAATCATGAATGTGAAGTAACTGAAGGTATATTAGCAGAGGAATGCGGACAAATATTAACTGATTTTTTCAAAGCTTTACGTGAAAGGAAAAAGGCAGAGAAAAAGGCTCGTAAATTAGCTGAACAACAATAAATAAAAAAGCCAAACAACCGAAGTAGCAATATGTCCCTGCGTGAAAGCAAGGGGAAAGTTTCAGAAGGATGTTTGGCATTTTTTGTTATAGTAATCAATAGATAAATTAAAATTAACCATATATCTTTTATAAGCAACCAAGCCAATTTTTTATATTCCATACATAATCTTAACTCAGTGATATTCGCAGTTTACCAGCACCTAATTAGCCCTCTAGAATCTGTTTGAACTCTTTTCCTTTTTGGACATATGTGTCAATCGATAATTGAATTAGCTCAAAGTCTTTATCTTGTAAAGAGCGAATAACCTTACCTGGTGATCCAACAACTAATGAACGTGGAGGAATCTTTGTACCTTGTGTGATAAGCGTATTTGCGCCAATAATACATTCCTCTCCAATTTCGGCATAATCTAAAATAACCGATCCCATGCCGACAATTGTACGACGACCTATTTTACAGCCATGTAAGACCACCTGGTGGCCAACTGTTACTTCGTCTTCTACAATAACAGGCGCCCCTTCAAATAAATGAATTGTTACATTATCCTGAATACTACAGCGTTTTCCAATGCTGATAGTATCTTCATCTCCTCGTAATACTGCATTAAACCAAATTGAAGATTCTTCATCTATTGATACATCCCCAATGATATATGTTCCTGGAGCTTGAAATACAGATTCGTGTACAACTGGTTTTTTAGTGGCGTATGTAATCTCCATAAAATTCACCCTTCCATTTGTCTGATTATTTTGTTAAATTTAATATAACACATTTTAAACGGGAGGTGTACTTATTGAATCAATTATGTTCGATTTTAAAGATTCAATACCCAATTATACAAGGAGGAATGGGAAATATCAGCAGTCCTGAACTCGTAGCTTCTGTGTCAAATGCAGGAGGATTAGGAACAATCGGCTGTGGGACAATGACACCAGCAGAAGTAGAGAAGCGCATAGTAACTACAAAACAACTGACGGAAAAACCATTCGCTATTAATATCCCAATTAATGTCAACCCTTACACAAAAGAATTATTACAAATGGCTATAACACTTAAAGTACCGGTCGTTTCTTTATCAGCAGGAAACCCCGAACCATTTATCAAGAAGTTACATGCCCATAATATTTGTGTAATGGTGGTTATAGCAGCTGTCAAACATGCTATCAAGGCAGAACAAGGCGGTGCTGATGTGCTTGTTGTAGAAGGATTTGAAGCGGCAGGGATTAATTCAAATTTAGAGTTGACAACATTTACACTAATTCCACAAGTTGTTGATGCGGTTTCGATTCCCGTTGTGGCAGCAGGTGGTATTGGTGATGGACGAGGATTGGCAGCTTCATTCATGCTTGGAGCAGCGGGTGTACAAATGGGAACACGTTTTATTGCTACGCAGGAGATGCCTGTACATAAGACATATAAACAAAGGCTACTCGATGCGACAGATGTAGAAACGGTTATTCTTGGCAGATCAGTTGGGCAAATACGTCGTGTATTAAAATCGCCTTACACAGCTGAACTTCTGTCAGATGAAGGAATAGGCATAACGCTTGCTGATTATCAAGAACGTACATCTGAAGCTTATCATATCAAAGGAGCCATTGAAGGAAACGAAAAGGGTGGTTTTGTGAATAGTGGACAAATTGCAGGGATGATCCAAGACTTACCGACTGTTTCCACGCTTATCAACAATATGATGACCGATGCACAGAAATGTTTAAATCGCGCATTGCTTACTAATTTTCAGTCTCAATAAAAAGGAAGGACATAAGCGACCATGATTGACTTAAAACAAGTTATTAACGGGGCAGTTGAACCACCGGCATGTGATCAAACGTTATGTATTAAATTAATCTCGGCTATTGCTGGAGATGCTATTTGCTCATGGGAGATTAACGAAAATTTTTTAAACGGTCATCAAATAGTAATGGGTGGATATATAGCTTCTGCGGCTGATATTACGATGGCATATTCAATGGCTTCTGTACTAGAAGAAAACCAAGTATTTTCAACCATTAATTTACAAATAACATTTTTACGACCTCTTCACGTAGGTATTGCCACTGTTGATTCAAGGATCATAAAAAAAGGACGGAAAACTTGTTATGTGGAGGCGATAGTTTCACAAAATGAAAAATATGTCGCTAAAGTAACGTCTTCTATAATGATTCTTTAAAAACAAAGGAGCTCCCCTTAATTGGATGAGCTCTTTTGTTTTTTAATTATCAGCGTGGAAAATTTCCTCAAAGAAACGATAGGATGGCTCTTCCAGTAATTTATAGTATTGTTGAAACAATAATGCTGCGTGATTTCCACTCCACATAGGAGGTAATAATTCTTGTGGAAGACCTGGGTCGATAAATAGAAATTTACGATATTCATGAACAAGATTTGTACGCTCTACAAAACATTCAGCATCTGACATTTCTTCTTTAGAGATGGCACTTTGATGCACGATATATTGCTTACTATATTGATTCATAAATTCCTCATATCGCGCTTCAATTTCTGTCAATGACCAGCTTTTTTCAATAAGTGCCTCATGATTATGCGGCCCAATATATTCGGCTGAAAAGAAATCTACGTAATCAGCAATATCATATTTTTGAATAAGCAATTTAACTTCTTCTTCTAAGTTGTTGGGTGATATCCAGCAGCCATTTGAAAAAGAACCAAATCCGCTCCATAAGAGTTCTTTGCGTAATTCGTCTCGAATCTGACGTTTGTCTTCTGGAATAGTATACATCAGAAGTCGCCATTTTTGGTCCCATTTGTTGGGTTTAAGTTTAAAAATACGATTGGCCGCTTCTTCCATGCGTTTTTTACCTCGTTTTGTTAAAAAATAATAACTACGGTTCCCTTGTCTTTCAGATTGTAACCACCCTTGTTTGACCATTCTAGATACGGATACACGTACATTTTGCTCTGTATGGCCAAATTCCTTCAATAAACGAATTAAGCTACCAATCCAAATTTTAGAACCGTAGCGCATAATATAATCACCATAGAGTGTAAAAATCATTGACTGTGTATTAGCGCCCATCTTATCCCCCAACTTTCTTACTTATTTCCCTTGAAATACAGGTTGACGTTTTTCACTGAATGCCTGCAATGCTTCAAGGCGATCCTCTGTCGGAATGACTAACTCATACGCCTTTGATTCGATGGCAAGACCTGTTTGTAAATCTGTGTTCATTCCTTGTGAAATGGCGTATTTTGCTTGACGAACGGCTACTGGACCATTTTGCATAATACGTGCTGCAAGTGCCTCACATTCAGATAATAACAATTCACGTGGTACCGTTTTTAAAATGATACCTAGCTGTACAGCTTCAGTAGCTGTAATTTTTGCCGCTGTTAAAATCATTTCTTTTGCCTTCATTTCACCAACTAGTCGCGGCAGTCGTTGTGTTCCACCCGCGCCAGGAATAATTGCCCAACTCGTTTCAGTTAAACCAAGCAATGCCTCTTCAACAGCAATCGCAAAATCACAGGCTAATAACCATTCAAAGCCTCCACCTAGTGCATGTCCATTAACCGCTGCAATAGTGGGTTGTGGTAAACTTGCGATACTATTAAACACGTCTCGAATCGCTCGTACATTCCGACGTACTTCCTGTGGTGTTAATGTTTTTCGCTCTTTTAAATCTGCACCTGCACTAAATGCCTTCTCACCCGCACCTGTAAAGATGACGGTATGGACGTTATCAGCTATATGTATCTCATCAACAACTTGTTGTAATTGAGATAACGTTGTATAGTTGAAACAATTTAACGTCTCTGGTCGATTTATTGTTATATAAGCAATATAATTGTTTATTTTAAATGAAATTGTATTCATATGCAAACCCCTCTTTTTTTTAATCCTATTTTAGTAAAAACCGGCACATTGAATGCGCCGGTTCCTCTCTAAGATTCTATATTTGCTATAATTGTTGCGATTCCTTGACCAACGCCGATACACATAGAAGCCAGTCCGTATTGTACGTTTTGTTTCTTCATTTCGTAAAGTAACGTTGTTAAAATACGAGCACCACTTGCACCTAGTGGATGGCCGAATGCAATCGCACCACCGTTTACATTCACCGTGGCTGGGTCTAGTTCAAGCTGTTTCATGGATTCTAATGCTTGTGAAGCGAATGCCTCGTTTAGTTCATAAAGCCCGATATCCTTTGTTGTTAGCCCCGCACGATGTAGCGCTTTTTTAGAAGCATAAATCGGGCCTAATCCCATAACAGCAGGCTCTAATCCCGCAATAGCTCCTGTTACATAACGTGCTAAAGGTGTGATATTCAGTTCCTTTGCTTTGTCAGCACTCATTAATAACAGAGCAGATGCGCCGTCGTTAACACCAGAAGCATTACCAGCCGTTACTGTACCGTTTTCGAAAATAGGACGTAATTTGGCCAGTGCTTCAAGTGTCGTTTCGGGACGTGGATGTTCGTCTGTATCAATAATCGTTTCATTGCCTTTTTTATCTTTAATGCGGACGGGTACGATTTCATCTGCGAAACGATTTTCTTCAATCGCCTTTTTCGCACGTTGTTGGCTTTCAAAGGCAAAGGCATCTTGTTCTTTACGGCTAATGTTAAAGCGCTGTGCTACATTTTCAGCTGTTTGTGGCATTGTATCAGCTCCATACATGGCTTGTAGCTTTGGGTTTGTAAAACGCCAACCAATCGTTGTATCGAACAATTTTTGATCGCCACGTGGATAGTCTACTTCAGGTTTACCCATGACAAATGGTGCTCGCGTCATGCTTTCTGTACCACCCGCTATAAAAATATCACCTTCACCACTTTTGATGGCACGGGCTGCGAAGTGTACAGCATCCATTCCTGAACCACATAATCGATTTATGGTTGTTCCACCAACCCCAATTGGTAGCTCTGCAAGTAAAGCGGCCATACGTGCAACATTTCGATTATCTTCACCAGCTTGGTTAGCGTTTCCGAAAATAACATCTTCTATTTGTTCGGCGGGCACTTTGGGATTTCGTTCCACAAGTGCTTTTATCACTCTGGCAGCTAAATCGTCAGGGCGTACAGATTTTAATACGCCTTTATATCGTCCAATTGGTGTACGTACAGCATCTACGATAACGACTTCCCTCATTTTCTTATCACCTCTTTTTGCTCGGTATAGTCATAAACACCTTTTCCGCTTTTACGTCCTAAACGCCCAGCTTGTACATATTGTTCAAGTAGTGGTGCTGGACGGTATTTTTCACCGAGTTTTTCATGTAAATAACGCAAATTATTTAGGCGTGCATCGAGACCAACTAAATCTACCAACTCAAATGGACCCATTGGGTAATTTAAGCCAAGTTTAATCGCTTTATCAATATCTTCGGGTGTACCTAAACCCTCTTGTAACATGTAAAATGCTTCATTACCAACGAGTGCACTGATACGACTAGTAACAAAACCTGGGAATTCGTTAATGATAACAGTTTGTTTACCCATTTTTTCAGCGATTTCTCGAATTGTTTGTGCAGTCTCATCGCTTGTTTCAAGACCTCTTATAATCTCGACTAGCTCCATTTTATGTACGGGATTAAAGAAGTGCATCGCGATTGTTTGTTCAGGTCGTTTCGCATAAGAAGCAATTTCTGTTGGACTCATTGTTGAGGTATTTGTTGCAAATAAACAGTTGGGGGATGCAAACTGTTCCATTTGTTCAAACACAGCTTTTTTAATATCTTTTTTCTCTGGCACAGCTTCAATGATTAAATCTGCATTTTTTGCAACAGCCTCTAAATCTGTCACATAAGCAAGACGTAATTTAGCTTCTTGAGCTTGTTGTGCTGTTAATTTTCCACGTTTAATGGATTTTTCAAAAATAGATGTAATTTCATTTTGGGCATTTTCCAACGCTTGTTCGTTAATATCGATAATAGCTGTTTCAAAACCACCGACTGCGCTTACGTACGCAATTCCACGACCCATAACGCCTGATCCGATGACAATGACTTTTTTCATGAAAGCTACCTCCTTGTTGTGAAAACCATATACGAAGAGTGGGGATAGCTCATCGCATATGGTTTTTGTGGTGGTTAAACGCCCAGTGGGTTTAGTGGGCGGCTACCATAATATGAAATGATACTTTTAGTTTCTGTATATAAATCTAATGTTTCGATACATAACTCACGACCGAAACCAGATTGCTTATAGCCACCAAATGGTGTACCTGGCATTGCAGAGAATGGGCAGTTAACCATTACGATTCCTGCTTGGATTTGATTTGCAATTCGTGTAGCACGTGCACCGTCTTTTGACCAAACCGCTGAGCCTAAGCCGAATTCTGAATCATTTGCTAAGCGAATCGCTTCTTTTTCATCACTAAATGGCATTATAACTACCACTGGACCAAAGATTTCTTCACGTACAACTTTCATAGAGTGGTTCACATCTGCAATAACAGTTGGTTCGTACCAGAAACCATTTTCAAAGCCTTCAACTGTCGCAACTTTTCCACCTGCTAAAATTGTCGCGCCTTCTTCAATGGCAGATTGTACATAGCCGTCGATGACATTTAATTGATCTAAGTCGATAATTGCGCCCATATGTGTGCCCTTATCGAAGGGATCGCCTAGTTTAATCGCTTTTGTTTTTGCGACAAACTTTTCTAAAAATTCATCGTAAATGTCTTTGTGCACGTATAAGCGTGAACGTGCTTCACATGATTGACCTGAGTTATAGAAAATACCGTATAGTGAACCATCTACTGCAGCATCGATATCTGCATCTTCGAACACTAAATTTGGTGACTTACCACCAAGCTCTAATGTGACACGTTTTAATGTTTGAGATGCTTTTTCCATAATGCCTTTGCCAACAGGTGTAGAACCTGTGAAGGCTACTTTGTCGACTTGTTTATGTTCCACTAAGTAATTCCCTACATCTTTACCTGAGCCTGGAATGATGTTCACAACACCCGCTGGAACGCCTGCTTCTATGCAAATTTCTCCTAAAATAATTGCAGTTAAAGGTGTTAAAGAAGCTGGTTTGACAATAACGGAACATCCAACAGCAATAGCTGGGGCAATTTTCCATGCGGTCATCATTAGTGGATAGTTCCAAGGAACAATCTGAGCACATACACCGACTGGCTCTTTCTCTGTGTAGTTATGAAATTGACCTGGTAAGTTGTTCACTGTGCCACGGTGACCGACGATTGCACCTGCATAAAACTCGAAGTCTTCGATTGCTTGGTGTACTTGACCTTGTGCAGTGCCAAGTGATTTTCCTGTATCAAGCATTTCAAGTTCTACAATTTCATTGAAGCGTGAACGCATGATGGCAGCAATCTTGTTGAGTACTTGTGCACGGCGATTAATAGGATATTGTTTCCATTTTCCGTGATCAAAAGCCTCGCGAGCCGCTTGTACTGCACGCTCGGCATCTTCTTGAGATGCTTTTGCGATAGTTGCAACGACTTCACCTGTTGCAGGGTTAATCGTTTGGAATGTCCCACCATTACTGCTTTCAACTTTTTCACCATTAATAATTAAATGGTAAAAGTCACGCTTCACTGATACTTGCTCTTGTACTTGTTGTGTCATTGTCATTCACTCCTTCTTATTGTCCACTAAATTGAGGCTGTCTTTTTTCTGTAAATGCTTTCATACCTTCTTGATGATCCTCTGTAGCACCGGCAATACTTTGGCTTTGTGCTTCATACGTAAGGAAGTCTTCAAACTTGAGGTGTTCTGCTGCCTTCATATTACGTTTAATTAAGCCAATTGCTTTAGTTGGTAGCTGTCCAATCTGTTGGGCAAACGTATGGACATCATCTTCAAATGTGTCATCGTTATAGATAGCGGTTGCTAATCCTAATTGTTTGGCTTCATCTGGTTTAATGCGTTGCCCGAGTATAGAAATTTCAAGTGCTTTAGCGTCACCTACTAATTGTTTTAAGTAGTATAAATTCCCCGAATCTGGAATGAGACCTACATGAATGAAGGCATTCATAAAGAAGGAATTTTCCGCCATTACACGAAAATCTGCGGCAAGTGCTAGACTAAAGCCAGCACCTGCTGCGGCACCTTTCACAGCTGCGATAATTGGTTTTTCGCAGCTATGTATTTGTTGCACCATTGGGCCATAATGGTCAGTTAAAATATCACCGAGTTTCATATTTTCGTCGATTACAGATAGGTCTTGACCGGAACAAAATGCACGTCCTTCACCACGTAACACAATGCAACGTACTGCATGATCTGCAGTCGCTTGCTTAACAGCATTGCGAATTTCATGATTCATTTGTGCTGTAAATGCATTTAATGTATCAGGACGATTTAACGAAATATATGCCACAGATTCTTTAAGCTCATATTGAATAGTTTCAAACATAATTATCTCCCCTTAAAGTTCGGTTGACGTTTTTCAACGAATGCTTGCATGCCTTCTTTTTGATCTTCTGAAGAGAATAATAGATAGAAATTTTTCCGTTCAAACTGCATACCTTCATAAAGTGAGTAGTCGACAGCTTTGTTGACAGACTCTTTAATAAGGCGTACAGCGAGTGCTGGTTTTTTCGTGAGCATTATCGCTACTTTCTGTGTTTCTTCCATTAATACTTCTGGTTGTACAATTTTGTTGATTATGCCATGTGTGAGTGCTTCTTCGGCCGTAATGCGGGCGGCACCCCAAATCCACTCCAATGCTTTTGTACGTCCTACTAATTTTGTTAGACGTTGTGTACCACCTGCTCCAGGCATAACACCGAGGTTAATTTCTGGGAAACTAAATTCGGTGCCTTCCGCTGCAATTAATAAATCACAACAAAGTGCTAATTCAAAGCCACCACCGAAAACAAACCCTTTGACGCTACCGATAATAGGCTTTTTAATTTGAGCGATACGGTCCCAGTCAGCAAACTGATTTAGTAACTCTAAATGAACAGTATTGTCTGTAGCCATTTCGTCGATATCGGCACCCGATGAAAAAGCTTTTCCATGCCCTGCTACGACAATCACTTGTACGTAGCCGTCACGGTCAAATTGTTCCATCGCATGCATAATTTCGCGTATCATCGAACGATTTAATGAATTGTATTGGCGAGGACGGTTTAAATAGATATACCCAACCCCATTGTCAATCATTACTTCAATAAATGTGAATGCTGCCATTACGCATCTTCACCGACAATGAGTGTAACGATGTCACTCGCAAAGCTCATTAAATCTTTTCCTGATGCTTTACCTTCTGGAGAACGCAGCCCATTTTTTAAATCTTCTGGGCTATCATATGTCATTTCACACATTAAATAATAAGGTGAATCTGTACCCATTGGTGTTGAACTGAACTTTGTTACTTTCATTTCACGTAAACCTGGAATTTTTGCAGTAATTGGTGTGTGTACGTTTTCATAGTGCTCGTCAAATGCTGCCTTATCTGCAGGGTGTTTATATAATGCGACTAATTTAGCCATAGTTGAATACGCTCCTTTGTCTACATTGAAGTAGAAATTAATTTCATTGCCTCAAACGGGTTTTTACAGCTCTTGCAATATAAAATACTGCGGCATGCTGTTGGACCAAATATATTTTCAATCGTGACATACGTAGAACCACAGTAGGGGCAATCTACATGCCAAGAACCATCTTCTTTTAAAAATCGAGGTGGAGGGGCTATGCCGAATTGCTTTAAGCCCTCTCGACCTTTTGCTGTTACACGATCGGAAGTCCAAGTAGGATTATTAATAAAAACGACAGCTACTTCACGAACGTTTTCTAATTGAGAAATCGCTTTTTCGATATTTTGTTGAATGATTGTCAGTGCAGGACATCCTGAAAATGTTGGTAGCACTTCAATACGTACATGGCCATCATTAATTTGAACACGTTCAATCATGCCAAGATCAATAATGCTTACCGTATCGATTTCAGGATCTTTCACTGTATCCAATACTTCATAGATGTGAGTCTCGTACAATTCGGTAGTTATCATAGTCACCCTCCTTTGTAAATTGACATTACCAACTCGCTGCTACATCTGAACGATAAACCTCTGACATTGTCTCAATCGCTGATGTTAAATCATCTGTATGTTGACCATTACGGCCATTGATTGTAGGTGTTGGTAGTACAGGTACAGCGATTTTTATTGATTCAAATGTTGGTTTAATAATCGCAAACCAGCGTTCTTTTAAGGCTTCTTCAGATTCAATTAAATCAAATGTTGCTAAGCGTGGTGCTACATCTCCATAAGAGAATAAATCGCCTGCATCTTTGATGACTTCTTCTAATGCTGCAATCATGCGTGAACGTGATTCTTCTGTTGCTGTAAATAATTGAGTAAACCAAGCTGTCCAATGCATTTGGTGGTAGTATAGTTCAGCACTAATTTTTGTAACGATTTCTTGGATTGGACTATAGCTGCTTTCTTTTAAGGCTTCAATTTTTGCTTTTTTTGCAGTTGAATAGATAAAATTACGTGCAACCGCATAGCCCCAATCATAATTTGGTGCTTCTTTGTAGTAACCTTCACCGTTTGGACGCTCAACAAGTAGACTATTGCTACGTTCTTCTTTTGGTCGAAGCTGCGCTAAAGAATCTGAATTACCTTCACCAAGTTCTTCTAACAATGTGTAGTATAGTTTTGCGTGCCCCATTGTATCTTGTGTAATAGATGAGAAAGCAACGTCTTCTTCAATATGAGGTGCTAACCCAAGCCATTCTGAGCCGCGATAAGAGAATAAATAATCATCATCTGCTAATTGATATAGCAACGTAGTTACTGATTTTTTAAATTCAGGAGTTACTTCTTTACTCATCTTTTTTACCTCCTCCAGCCCAAGAAAGGATTTCTTTTTCATCTAGCATTCCTTGTTCATAGTGCCTCCATTTTTTCTTTAAATATCCATAGCCTTTTGTGGTACGATAGTCTTTATTATCTAAACGTTGTAATGCTTGTTTGCTTTCTTGTGTTAAGCCATGTACATGTTTACGATTTACTACCCAAATGTCTACGACAGGTTCACGTCGCATAAAGTTTTCCTGAGCCATCACTAGAGCTATTTCTCCGTTTGGCGCTAGAAGACTGAATTGATGCTGGAAATGGGATGTTGGTGTTCGTTTACTAAATACTTCAAATTCTTGATAGAAAGATTCTTTTTCCACGATAGTACCTCCCTCTAAGAGTTAATTTGCTAGTGCCGTTAATGCTTCACGTACCCACGCATTATTTTCGTAAGATGAGCGACGAAGTGTTAGACGTTCTTGTGAACATGGACCTTCATTGCGTTGAATTTTCTTGAAATATTCCCAGTTTGGTTGTTCATAAATCCATTTTTGTTGTGCCTCATCGAAGTGTAAAGTTGGATCTGGAACTGTTAAACCTAACGATTGAATACGTGGAATGTACTTTGTTAAGAAACTTTGACGTAATTCTTCGTTTGATAACACGCGAATTTTGTATTTAATTGTTACATCCTGTTTGCTTGTGCCTGTTGTATCCTTTGTTTCTGGACCAAAGAAGAATAACAATGATTCCCACCATCGATTTAATGCATCTTGCACTAGTTCACGTTGTTCAGGTGTTCCTTCTGCTAGCGCCATAATGATAGCTTCACCATGCTGTGCGTGGAAGACTTCTTCTGCACAAATTCGTTGTAAAGCACGTGCATATGGTCCGTAAGAAGCACCTAACATATTTGTTTGTGAGATGATGGCTGAACCATCTACAAGCCATCCGATTAATCCTGCATCACCCCAGGATTTTGTTTCCATATGAAATACATTATGAAATTTAAGACGGCCCTCGAATAAATCAATCATCAAATCGCCACGGTTTTTCCCATATGGTTTTAGTAAATCTTCTGCTACACGCAATAATAATTGACCATGGCCCATTTCATCTTGTACTTTTGCCATAATACCTAGCTTTCGGTATAAGGTTGGGGCTTTAGGAACCCACTCTTTTTCAGGAAGTGCACCCATGATTTCACTAATACCATGCATAGAAATTAATTTGATTAGCGCTAATCGATATTCTTCTGGCATCCAATCATCTACTTCGATTTTGTCTCCAGCAGCAATACGTGCCTCAAACTGCTCTTGTAATTTTTGTTCAGATAATTGTGTTGCTACACTCATCGTAAAAGCCTCCTTATATAACTAATTTTAATTAACCGTTTATATTCCGTTATGTTTAATAGCAAAAAAATTATTCGTCTAGCAATCTTTCAGAGTTACTTGCTACTTTAATAGATTCTGTAGGACAACCTTCCATTGCATCCTCTAAATCATCATATAAATCTTCAGGTACTTCTTGACAGCCTTTGTTATCATCTAAAATAACATATGCAATGCCCTCGTCATTATAATCAAAAATTTCCGGAGCTGATGCGCCGCACGCGCCACACGCAATGCATGTAGTCTGATCTACTCTTGTAAATTTAGCCATACTTATTTGTTCCTTTCAAAAAGCTTCTGCATCAGGTAAACTGTTTCTTCTTTTCTTCCATTAAACTCGTACTATGCAACGGCTGTACTTTAGATGTTGGGTCAATGTAAACCTTCGCATTACTAATAGCTGTTGGCGCTTCCCCGAAGCCACTGACAATTAACTTTACTTTTCCATCATACGTACAAATATCACCAGCAGCGTAAATACCAGGGATGTTCGTTTCCATGCGAGAATTGACTACGATGGAGTTTTTGCTAATTTCTAAGCCCCAGTCCTTAATTGCACCTAATGATGAAACAAAACCAAAGTTTACAATAACATCATCTATCCCATAGATTGGTTTGATTGTTTCATCTTTCGCATGTTTTAATTTAACATGAGTGATAATTTTTTCCCCAATTAGCTCTTCAGGTACATATGGAGTAATCACCTCAACAGAAGATTGCATCAGATTTTCTATACTATGTTCATGTGCACGGAATTTATCGCGTCTGTGTACGATTGTTACTTTTTTAGCGATTGGTTCTAGCATCATAGCCCAATCTACTGCTGAATCGCCACCTCCAAATACCATGACGTTACGATCTTTGAAAGCATTAAGATCATTGATGAAGTAATGTAAATTATGTTCTGCATACTTCTCTTCCCCATCGAACTCAAGTGTACGAACTTTGAAAGCACCATTTCCTGCAGTGATAAGAATTGTACGAGAGTAATGAATTCCGCTTGTCGTAACAAGTTTGAAAATACCATCTTCACCTTTTTCAATGGTTAATACAGATTCTTTTGTACAGACATCTACTGGAAATGTATTCATTTGCTCTTTTAAATTGTAGATAAGATCTTGAGCGCGTATTTTAGGGAAACCAGCAATATCATAAATATATTTCTCTGGATAAAGCGCTGCTAGCTGGCCTCCCAATTGAGGGAGGCTTTCAATAATTTTTACGCTCATGCCACGCATACCGCCATAAAAGGCGGCAAACATGCCAATAGGTCCTCCCCCAATAATCGTCACATCTTTTATTTGTTCTGTTTCAATCATTGAATAACCTCCCGCCGCTCATTTCTCCGATCAATGACACGAATTGCCTTTCCTTCTGATCGAGGAATAGAACCGATGTTTTCAATCACAAGACTAACAGAAACTAAACAAGCATTTTTTAAATCATGTTTTACTTTTCTTGATAACATTTGAATCAGCGGATGATTTAGGTTTCCACCAATCTCCTTATATAACTTTGGTGTTAACTCCACATGTAGTTCCAGTTCATCCATATTCCCTTTCTTCAATATATGAATTTGATAGTGTGGGGCCAAACCTTCAACTTGTAGTAATTCACGCTCAATTTCTGATGGGAAAACATTCACTCCTCTAATAATCAACATGTCATCCGTACGTCCTTTAACACGAGCCATGCGTATTGTTGTACGTCCACATTTACACTTTTCATGTGTAATTGAAGTAATATCACCAGTTCGATAGCGAATAATTGGTAGCGCTTCCTTTGTTAAAGTGGTAATAACCAGTTCACCATCTTTGCCAGCCTCTACAGGTTCTAATGTCTCAGGATCGATAATTTCCACAAAGAAATGATCTTCTGCGATATGTAAGCCATTTTGACCTTCATAACATTCTATTGATACACCAGGCCCCATGACTTCACTTAAACCGTAAATATCTAAAGCACGAATTTTTAATTTGTTCTCTATAGCACGGCGCATTTCCTCTGACCAAGGTTCTGCACCAAATATCCCGTACTCAATCCCATTTGTTGCAGGATCAATCCCCATTTCTTCCATTTTCTCAGCTATGGTCAAAATATAGGATGGTGTACCTGCAATGCCACGTGGTTTAAAGTCTTCAAGTAATGTAATTTGTCGTTCTGTATTGCCACCTGAAATCGGTACAACTGCTGCGCCTAATGCTTCAGCGCCGTAGTGTAGACCAATTCCACCTGTAAATAGGCCATATCCGTAAGCATTATGGAAAATATCTGATTTGCGTCCCCCTGCGGCAACGATAGCACGAGCTAAAAGTCCCGACCACATATCGATATCATTTTTTGTATAGCCGACAATTGTTGGTTTTCCACTAGTACCTGAGGAGCCGTGAATACGGACTACCTCATCCATCGGAACTGAGAAAAGTCCAAATGGATATTGTTCACGCAAATTTACTTTTTTTGTGAATGGTAATTTTTGAATATCCGCTAAACTTTGAATATCAGCAGGCGTTATTCCTAGCAGATCGAATTGTTCCTTGTAAAAAGATGTATTATTGTATACTCGTTCGACTGTTTTTTTTAAACGTGTCAGTTGAATCTTTTCCATTTCTCCCCTTGATGCTGTTTCAATTTCTGGATGATACATTCCCTAATCCCCCTTTTAGCTTTTACAGTTCATTACAATACAAAACTTTATATAACAATTTAAAAACGACAGTATTTATACTGTAATCTATTAATAAGATAAACAAATTAATCTGAATTGTCAATATATTTTGTTTTATCTCTCTAAAGTTATTTATTTCTAATTTTTAAACCTTTTTTCTTTTAACATGTTAATAAATTTTCTGATAGTCCGAATAACGGCAATATCATTCTTAAATAATTTTAACCTAAAATACATGCGAAAAATCAATATAATTCTATATGATACGCATATTAACTATTTTCTTATTTACTTTTCAAATAACCGATGTTAAATTGATTCTATATTTCACTTTTATTACAGTCGTTATAATTATGTATTAAATTATGCAATACAATCGTTTGTACATTCTGTTTAAATAAGGAATATTTTTACAATTAAAGGAGGGAGTTTGTATTGACGTTATCAGAAACACAACAACACGAACAATATTACGACGACATATTTGACGCTTTAAAAAACGAACCTTACGCTAATTATTTAGGGATGGAATTACTAGAATTGAAAGCAGGATTTGCGAAAGTGACACTTTCACCAGCTACTCATATGCTGAACACACACGGTACTGTACACGGAGGCATTATTTTTTCACTAGCTGATTATGCCTTTGCAGTGGCAAGTAATTCTTATGGAACAACAGCTGTTGGTGTGACAAATACGATTAACTACATGAGCGCGAGTTTTGCTGATCACAAACTAACAGCTATCGCTCAGGAAGTGAAAAAGACACGCCGCTTAGCTTGGTATCGCATCGATGTGTTAAGTAACGATGAATTATGCGCAACAATGGAAGCGATGGTTTATCGTAAAAATGAAAGTTTCATTGGATAAGAATAATAAAGTAATCAAAAGTGAAATGGCAATGCTGATGTGAATGAAGGAGCAATCTATCAAACATCCATCGATTGCTTGTTATAGTAGATGTGTATGAAACCTTTCTGAATGATGAATAGGTTTCATACACATCTTTTAATACGCTTAAATCCCTCTCTAGTGTAGTGATAAGGAGGGATCTTGAAGTTGTTTTCTTATACTTTTACTTTTGCCAGCGCAGTTGGTTTTTTCTGCGGTATACCGAAGTACGCCTCTTGTACTTTTGAATTATTTAATAATTCTTGTGCTGTACCTGAAATTGTCATTTGACCATGCGCTAATACACAGGCACGGTCAGCTACCTTTAATGCTGCTTTTACGTTCTGTTCTACCAAAATAATCGTTGCACCACGTTCATCACACAGTCTACGTAAAATATTCATAATATCTTTCACAATTAAAGGCGCGAGTCCTAATGAGGGCTCATCTAGCATTAATACTTTAGGATTGGCCATCAACCCCCTTCCAATCGCTACCATTTGTTGTTCCCCACCTGAAAGTAAACCACCAGGACGATTGAGCATTTGCTTTAAGCGTGGAAATAATTCTACGATTTCTTCGTAGTCACGATGAATCGTTTTCTTATCTTTCTTATAACGATGATAAGAACCGAGCATGAGATTGTCTTTTACAGATAATGAAGAAAAAATTTGTCTTCGTTCAGGTACTAAACAGATACCTTTGGCAACCGTCCTTTGAACACCATCTCTAGTAATATCAAATCCCTTGTATTCGATTTTCCCTTCAGTTGGCGTATATATACCAGCTAGAGTACCAAGTAGCGTACTTTTCCCTGCACCATTTGATCCAACAATTGACAGTAATTCTCCTTCTAATAACTCAAAATTTATACCATCAAGGACGTGTAAATACCCATGATAGGTATGTAGATTTTCGATTTTAAGCATACTCTACACCTTCTTCCTCATCATCGCCCAAGTATGCTGCCAAGACTTGTGGATTTTGGTAAATCTCTTCAGGGTTGCCTTCTCCGATTTTGACGCCATTATCCAAAACTACTAAACGATCTGAAATGGACATAACCGTTTCCATGTCATGTTCAACAAATAAAAATGTCATACCGTCCGCGCGCATTTTCAAAATTACGTCAACTAATTGTCTGGATTCTTCAGCGTTCAGACCTGCCATTGGCTCATCTAATAAAATTAGTTGTGGTTTTGAAATTGCTGCACGCGCAATTTCAAGTAGCCGCTGATTACCATAAGGCAATTTATCTGACATCTCATAGGCAAATTCGGCAATTCCTACGTCCTTTAAACATTGTAATGCCCTTTCCATTGTTTGAACTTCCTCTTTGACGACAGTCGGTAATCGTAAACCTGCTGATATAATGTTTGTTTTCATCGTAATATGTGCCCCAGTCATCACATTTTCGATGACGGTCATATTATCAAAGACTTCTAAGTTTTGAAATGTTCTTGTCACACCAGCTTGTGCAATTTGATATGGTTTTTTACGTGTTAATCGCTTACCTTGAAAGTACACATTTCCGGATGAACTAGGCAATACTCCAGTAATCATATTGAAAAGTGTTGTTTTACCAGCTCCATTAGGACCAATAACTGCGAAAATTTCACCTTTATTAATTGTGAATGATACATTGTCTACAGCAACCACGCCGCCAAAAATCTTTGTTAAGTTTTCTACACTTAAGATGAGCTCTTTATTAGTCATTAGCTTTCCCTCCTGTCGCTTGGGTATTGATTGCTAAAGCCATGTGAGTAGCGTTACCCTTCTTTTTAAATTTGGAGAAAATTTTCTCGAATTGTGGTACTAAACCATTCGGCATATAAATTAATGTTAAGACAAGTAATAAACCGAAGAATACGATTTCAAATTCTCCTCCAACATTCGGTAAAATCAATGGTACGTAGTGCTTTAATAATTCTCCGAGCAAAACATACGTTGCAGAGCCAATAATGGCACCCCAAATATTACTTAATCCTCCGATAATGACCATTATTAATAAATAAATAGACGTATTTGCTGTAAATAAATCTGGATTAATAAATGATACGTAATGAGCTAATAAGGAGCCAGAGATAGATGTGAAAATAGCACTTGTAATAAAAATTTGTAGTTTATATTTCATTAAATTAACACCAACTGCATCTGCTGCAATTTCACTTCCCTCAATGGAACGTAAACCACGTCCTATACGTGAGTGAATAATGTTACGTGCGATAAAAAGTGCGACAAAAACAAATACCCAGATGAGATAGAAGTAACTACGATCTGTGACGAATTCAAAGCCAAATAAACTAATAGATGGAATACCAAAAAAGCCATTTGAGCCTCCAGTAATCTGTGTTAACTCCTTAAATGCTGTATAGACAATAATGCCAAACCCTAATGTTGCTAATGCTAAATAGTAGCCCTTCAACTTAAATGTTGGAATACCAATTAGCAAAGCAACCAGCGCAGAAATTAGTGCACCTACAATAATCGCTAACCAAGGAGATAAACCTTGTGTACCTGTCATATAAGCAGATGTGTAGGCACCGATTCCATAAAAGGCCGCGTGACCTAATGAAATTTGTCCCGCGTATCCTGTTAGCATTGTTAACCCGATGCATACTAATGCATAAAAACCAATCATTGTAAAAATGGCAAGTGTATAAGTAGATCCCACTAGCGGGATACAAAATAGCAGTGCAAAGAAAATGCAGGGGCCAACCAGACTGTTATTATAAATTAATTTTAAATTCTTTTTTGTCATAATTTTGTACCCCTTATACGCGTTTTCCTGAAGCTTTAGCAAATAGACCTTCAGGTTTTACAAATAAAATTAATAGCAATAAAGAGAAACTCACTACATCTTTTAAACCAGAAGACCATAATCCTTCTGTAAACGCTTCAATAATACCGATTAAAAACGCACCTGCAATTGCAGCTGGGGCATTTGTTAATCCCCCAACAACTGCTGCTACAAATGCTTTTATACCAAGCATCATCCCCATATCATAGGATGCACCGGATATTGGAGCGATTACTGTACCCGCTAAAGCTCCTACTGCAGCACTTACAACAACAGCAAGTAATGACATTTTATTTGGGTTTATTCCCATTAAACGTGCAGCAAAAGGATTGATCACACAAGCTGTTAATGATTTTCCTGTAAATGTATAGTTAAAAAAGTACATCATGACGATTAAAATTATGATAGAAAGACCAATTGCCCATAAGTTTTGTGGAAGTAATACGGCATCTAAAAATTGAATTGGTGTATTATCCATAAATGGCGGTAATGTTTGAGCTTGAGTCCCCCAAATTAAAATAGCAATCCCACGGAATGCAATCGAAACCCCAATTGTAATGATTATTAGTGTTGTCATGGATGATTTACGAGCGGTATGAATGGCTGTTCGTTCAAATATTCCGCCAATAGCCGCTACAATGACGATACTTAAAATAATGGCTAACCATAAGGGTAGATTTGCTTTTACGAGTGAAATACTGATTAATGCACCAAACATAGCAAATTCACCTTGTGCGAAGTTAAGAATACCTGTCACGTTATAGATAATAACGAATCCCACTGCAATCAGTGCATAAATTGCTCCTATTGTTAAACCTGAAAATAACAATTGCAACATTTGAGAAAATGTTTCCATGATATCATTCACTCCATTTCATTTCGATGTTACTAGATTGATAATGAATGAACAGTGATGGAGAGACACCACTGTTCATTGAATTTGTATTATTTTTATCAGTTTTCTAAGGTCCATTTTCCATCTACAATACGTACCATTGCAAAACTATCTGGACTTAATCCCATATGGTTTTCTGCATTGATGTTAAATGTACCAGTAAGGCCTACAAATTCCCCCAGTTCTTGCTCAATGAAATCCCGAATAGCGGCGCTATCAGTACCTTTGGCTTCAATTGCTTTCGTTGCAATAGTGAAAGCGTCTGCTGCATATGCACCGAACGTACTTGCCGATTTATTGTATTTCGCTGTGTAAGATTCGTTGTACGCTATTAATAGTTCTTTTTGTGGATTCGAATCTTCTAAGCTATTTGCAACTAATAATTTACCTGTTGGTAAAATTACATCATTTGCTGCTTCGCCTGCAACTTCAATAAATTGATTTGTTGCAATTCCATGACTTGCAAGCACAGGTATATCTAGTGCTAATTCACGAATGTTTTTAATAACAACTGCGGATTCCTGTACAGTTCCCCAAACGATAATTACATCTGGATTTGCTTTTTTCACACGTGTTAATAATGGTTTTGCATCTGTGACTGTTGTTTCAAATTCATCTTCAATCACTGGCTCTACACCGTATTTTGGTGCATGTTTAACGAACTCGTCATGACCACCTGTACCATAAGAGTTCGCAACATTTAACCATGCTACTTTTGATAAGTTATGATCTTTTAAATATTGTAAAATACGCTCTACTGCTTGTTGGTCGTCTTGTGGCATTTTAAACACCCATTTACGTGCTTTGCCATCTTCACCGACATAAATTTGTTTACTTGCAGCAACCGAGATATAAGGTACTTGATTTTGTTCTGCTAAAGGCAACATAGCTAATGAGTTACCACTTGTTGTACCGCCTATTACAAGTGATACTTTGTCTTGAGTTAATGCCTTTTTCATTGCAAGGATTGCTTCATTTTGGTCTGATTTATCATCATAAGTTACTAATTCAATTTGTTGACCGTTAATTCCACCCTCTGCATTTTTTTGATCTACTAACATTTTAAGCGTTTGCATTTCTGGTTCCCCAAGAGCAGCCGCTCCACCAGATGCTGAAAAAATCCCTGCAATTTTTATTGAATCGGCTGTTGCTCCTGTACCAGATTCTGAGCTAGAAGATCCCGCAGATGATGAGTTGTTTTTTCCTGAATCAGATGATGAACCACACGCTATCAAAAATAACGCACTCATCAATAGGAAAAGTGACAGTAAAGTCTTTTTCATAAAATACTACACCCCTTAATTATTTTTATACCTATATAAACCGCATCCCCTGTTAAAAATGACGGTATGTATAGCCCCTCATGAATAAAAAACATAACTAAAATCTTATTATTATTTTTTTGTGTAATACTAAAGTTTTTTAAGATAATAATTAATTATATTATCCAAGAAAAAAATCACACATTCTAGATTTTAGTAACTGTAAAGCAGAAAATAACTGATTTTATTAGTCCAAAGAATAACATGTATTGTTAAAAATGATAAATACTAAAAATATACACATCAAATCATTATATATACGATTTTTATATACTCGTTTTTATTTTGTTATATTTTTTATAAAAGAACGTTATGGACTTTAGCATATGAAATCCTTGCCACCTCTAGAAAAATTGTATTTTCTCTCAAAATATAAAGTGAAGAAACATATTAAATATGAAAAACGTTATATTCTAAAAAATCTGAAAATATGTTATTATACATAATAAATATACTTATTCGACAAAATACTGCATTTTAAGTATAAAGGTGGGAAAATTCATGGATCTAAGGCAATTAAATTACTTCATAACAATTGTCGAGGAAGGACAAATTACGAAAGCCGCAAAAAAACTACATATGGCACAGCCTCCACTTAGCCAGCAGTTAAAAATGATGGAAGAAGAATTGAATTGTAAACTACTAGATCGAAATGGTAGGACACTTGATATGACGGGTCCCGGGAAAGTGTTATATGAAAAAGGGAAAACTTTATTATCCAATTTCGAGGATACTATTTCTGAAATAAAGGAAGTAGGAGAAGGCTTAAAAGGTGTTTTATCTATAGGCGCAGATCAAACTTGTTTATCCTATATACCTGAAAAAATCAAGATTATGCTCGACCGATACCCCGATTTATGCTTTAAAATTATCGAAGGCGATACATTATTCTTAACAGAGAGCCTTTTAAGTAAAGAAATTGACGTAGCTATTTTACAGCAGCCCATTGAAGATGAAAAATTCTTTTCATTAGGCTTGGATGTTGAGGGATTTGTACTTGCTACACCATCGCAGTGGAATTTACAGAGCCCGATTCAGATGGGAGAATTAAAGAATATACCATTTCTTTCTTTTTATCGTCATCATAATTGTAATACACTTCGTATTATTTTAGATGAATTTAAAACTCATGGGTTTGAACCAAAAATTATTTGTGAGTGTACTAATATTGCCATGGTCTCTTCCTTGATTAGAAAAGGAGTAGGTGTGACCATTTTGCCAAGAACAAGTCTAGATAAGTTTTCTATTGATGGCATTAAAATTATTGAATTCGCTAATTGTAACATCCAATCTAAAGCGACGATAGTTTGGCCAAAGGAACGGTATTTAGCCAAATATGCACTTAATTTTTTAGAGTTGTTTACTGAAAATGGAAATTAAATAAATATACCTATATAAAAAAAGCGTACTTCTAGGAAGGTAATTTTAGCTTTCCTCGTAGAAAAAACTAATCAAAGCCCCATAGAATGGACAGTTTAATTTCATTTGGGTAATAAATCCATTTTATCTCATTCTTTTATTGAAGGTATTATTTACTCAATTTCTAATGAACATAGCCATCTCTGTAAAGCACCACGTTCGTCTCCATTAATAAGATTTACAAAGAAAAGCTACCATCGAGAATTAAATCTCCAACGGTAGCTTATTTTTTATCTTCATTGATCTCACCACCTGTAGAGGTGGTGAGATCAATGCGGTTTTGGTACCTTTTCAGTGCGAAATAGATTTACTTCTTTAATTCTCTGCACTTGTCACTTCGACCCAGAACTATTTTGGAGCAATAATATCTTTCCCGCCCATATAAGGTCTTAGTACCTCAGGAATTACTACGCTTCCATCAGCTTGCTGATAGTTTTCTAGGATGGCCGCTACTGTACGTCCAATAGCAAGTCCTGAGCCGTTTAATGTGTGTACATACTCCGGTTTTGCATTTGCTTCACGACGGAAGCGAATATTTGCTCGACGTGCTTGGAAATCCTCGAAATTAGAGCAAGAAGAGATTTCACGATACATGTTTTGTGCTGGAATCCAAACCTCTAAATCATATTTTTTTGCTGCCGTAAAGCCTAAATCAGCCGTACACATTTTTAGTTTACGGTAAGGTAAGCCTAATAGTTGTAGTACCCTTTCAGCATGACCAGTTAATAGCTCTAGCTGTTCGTATGATTCCTCTGGTTTTACAAAGCGCACTAATTCTACTTTGTTAAATTGGTGCTGGCGAATTAAACCACGTGTATCACGTCCCGCAGAGCCTGCCTCTGAACGGAAACATGCACTATATGCAGCAAAGCCCTGTGGTAATGCTTCTACAGATAATATTTCATCACGATAGAAGTTTGTTACAGGTACCTCTGCCGTTGGAATCATGAAATAATCTGTTTCCTCTAATTTAAATACATCTTCTTCAAACTTAGGAAGCTGTCCAGTACCAGTTAAACTATCACGATTAACAATTACAGGTGGCAGCATTTCTTCATAACCATGCTCTTCTGCATGTAAATCCATCATAAATGTCATTAATGCACGTTCTAAACGAGCACCCAACCCTCGATAGAATAAGAATCTGCTACCTGTCACTTTTGCTCCACGCTCAAAGTCTACAATTTTTAAATCGGTTGCAATATCCCAGTGTGGTTTAATATCAAAATCAAATGTCGGCACCTCACCCCAAGTATATTCCACAACGTTGTCATCCTCTGTTGTGCCCACTGGTACGGATTCATGCGGGATGTTTGGTAAACGCATCATCATATCTTTAAAACGGTCTTCTACATCATTTAATTGGACATCTAGCTCCTTAATTTCATCGCCAACCTGACGCATACGAGCGATTACTTCATCCGCATTTTCTTTATTACGCTTCATCACAGAAATTTGTTCAGATACTTTATTACGCTCAGCTTTAAGCTCTTCCGTTTTTGCAATTAATTCACGACGCTTGGCATCTAATTCTTCAAAATCGTCTAAGTTTCCTAAATCCTCATTACGTGTTAATAGCATTTCTTTAACTTCAGCGAAATTATCGCGCACGCGTTTAATATCTAACATCGTTCATACCTCCAGTAGATTCCAAATGATGGGAAATAGTAGGTCAGGAGAACACAAAAAAGCCCTCATCCCATAAAAGGGACGAGAGCTACCCGCGTTGCCACCCTAATTGACTAGACATCATGCCTAATCCACTTATTTCATAACGGCATTTCAGCCGGCGACAGCCTACTTCATTCACTTCGACTGCGCAACTCCAGGACGGATTCACAAGTGTTTTTATCAGCTTCCACCAACCGCTGACTCTCTAAAAAAAACGTGCCTGTTACTACTTCCCATCATCGTGTTCAGTTATTTAAATTTTATCCATACTGTACTATACGAAACAAGATTTTGCAAGTCATACCATAGACGATACAAAATATTTGAGAATACGTGTATCAGTTGTTAATTCAGGATGAAACGAACAGCCTAAAAAATGACCATCCTGTGCTAAAACAATCTTCCCTTCATGCTCTGCTAGAATTTCAACACCTTCGCCAACTGAAACAATATGAGGTGCGCGTATAAAAACAGCAGGGATTGCTTTACCTATTTTAGGTATATTGAGGTCTACTTCGAAGCTATCTACCTGTCGTCCATAAGAATTTCTTGCTACTGCTACATTCATAACCGCTAAATGCGGCTCATAGTCCACTACTTCATTTGCCAATAAAATTAAGCCTGCACATGTTCCAAACATCGGCAATCCGGTCTTTGCGAGTGTGCGAATTGGCTCCAACAGCTCATATCGATTCAGCAATTTTCGCATTGTTGTACTCTCCCCGCCAGGTAGCACAAGTCCATCTAGTTGCTGTAAGTCATTGTGCCGTTTTACCAAGACAACCTCACAGTCTAGTGACTCTAACATTTGCATGTGCTCCCGTACCGCTCCCTGCAATGCTAATACACCAATTCGTTTCATTTTACCAGCCTCGCTCTTGCATGCGCTCATTTTGACTGAGCTGTGCAATATCAATGCCTTTCATTGGAACCCCTAGCTCTTTTGATATTTCTGCTAGAAGCTTATAATCCTTATAATGTGTAGTAGCCTCTACAATTGCCTTTGCAAACTTCTCTGGATTTTCTGATTTAAAAATACCAGAACCAACGAACACACCGTCAGCCCCAAGCTCCATCATTAAGGCAGCATCAGCAGGCGTAGCGACCCCACCAGCTGCAAAATTCACCACTGGTAAACGCCCATTTCGTTTAATTTCTCTTAATAATTCAAATGGGGCTCCAAGCAATTTAGCCTCTGTCATTAGCTCATCCTCTGTCATACCAACTACCTTACGAACTTGCGCATTCACTTTACGAATATGACGTACAGCCTCTACAATATTCCCTGTTCCTGGTTCACCCTTTGTTCGCAGCATTGAAGCTCCCTCACCAATGCGTCGAGCAGCTTCTCCTAAATCGCGGCAACCACAAACAAATGGTACAGTGTAATCACTTTTTAATAAATGAAACTCTTCATCTGCAGGTGTTAATACTTCACTTTCATCAATATAATCAACACCCATTGCCTCTAAGATTCTTGCTTCGACTATATGCCCTATACGTGCCTTAGCCATCACCGGAATAGAGACAGCCCCCATAACCTCCTCAACAATTCTAGGATCAGCCATACGTGCAACACCACCCGCCTTACGAATATCTGATGGTACCCTTTCTAATGCCATGACAGCTACAGCTCCTGCTGCTTCAGCAATTTTCGCCTGCTCTGCATTTATCACGTCCATAATAACGCCACCCTTTTGCATTTCAGCCATACCTCTTTTTACTAGCTCTGTGCCTGTTTGTTTCATGTTTCTAACCTCCACCTTTATGATGAAGTCTAGTATAATGGAAATTGACTATATCAAAATATCCAGTTTTATTAATATCTATAAGGTCAGGAGGAAAAGTAAACGTGGACATGCTATTATTTCAGCTAGAAAAAGATGGTGGAAAACCGCTCTATGATCAGCTTTATAGCGGCATTAAAGAAGCTATCATTACAAAGAAAATTTCAGTAGGGGAAAAATTGCCATCAAAAAGAAAATTATCCGATTTTTTGAATATTTCTCAAAC
The DNA here is from genome assembly GCA_002973635.1 of Lysinibacillus sp. B2A1. Taxonomy (GTDB): domain Bacteria; phylum Bacillota; class Bacilli; order Bacillales_A; family Planococcaceae; genus Lysinibacillus. The sequence continues at coordinate 25,190 of CP027224.1, read as the reverse complement.
AACAATTGAAATTGCATATGCACAACTATTAGCTGAGGGCTATATAATGTCTAAAGCACGCGTTGGGTATTTTGTAGAGGAGATTGACGAGCTTCCCTATATTCATCAGGACACAGTAGCTTCCTTAAGTGAGCTACCTAAGAAAAAAACATACAAAATAGATTTTAATCCTGCTTCTATCGATATTCATGCATTTCCATTTCAAACATGGCGCAAATATGCAAAAGAGCTTTTTGATGATACCTCAAAGGAATTATTATTAACTGGGGAACCTCAGGGAGAGCTTTCTTTACGTACTGAGATTGCTAATTATTTATATCAATCTCGTGGAGTTGTTTGTAGTCCTGAGCAAATAGTTGTGGGTTCAGGGACAGAGCAGCTACTTCCAATGATTTTACGCCTCTTTAGTGATGACACTTACTTTGCTCTTGAAAATCCTGGTTATCCAGCTGTACATCGTATGTTTTCTCAGCATAAACGAAAGGTCTACCCAATTACTGTTGATGATGAGGGCATCTTAATTCATGAACTCGAAAAAACGAGCGCTGACGTTGTATATATCACACCATCTCATCAGTTTCCAACAGGTGCAGTATTGTCAGCTACAAGACGTGCACAGGCATTAAATTGGGCTGCGCAGAGTACCTCTCGCTATATAATTGAGGATGACTATGATTCTGAATTTCGTTATACTGGGAAACCAATTCCTGCTCTACACGCACTTGATCGAAACGATAAAGTCATTTATATGAGTACCTTTACAAAATCATTAATGCCATCCTTGCGAGTAGCTTATTTTGTTCTCCCGCCAAAATTGCTGGCAACCTATAATGACGTATTTAATTACTATTCATCAACAGTACCTAGATTCGATCAACATATTGTTGCTAATTTCATGCGGGATGGTCATTTTGCTAAACATTTAAACCGGATGAGGAAAATTTACCGTAAAAAACACGATAAGCTAACTTCTATTTTAGAAAACTATTCTAATCAAATTAAAATTACTGGAGAGCAAGCAGGGATGCATATATTATTAGAGGTACAGCATGCACTAACTGAAAAGCATTTACAAGAGCTCGCCTCTAATGCAGAGATTGGTATTTATCCATTATCGGACTACCGCCTAGATCGCACTGTAACATCGCAGGCTCAATTTTTACTAGGCTTTGGAGGTATACCTGTACATGAAATTGAACAATCCATTGAGAAACTTATGGATTGTTGGGATATAAAAAAGCACCAATCAGCCTCACGTTAAAATGCAGGCTGATTGGTGTTTCTTTCAAATTAGGACTCAATTAATTGAATATTATAATGTTCAAACCATGTATGAATTTGCCCTAGATATGCCAAAAGTTGAGGCCCTGCCATTAATTGTCCGTACCAAGGAACTTTAAAAGAGCTACCACCAGATTCAATTAGCTCAATCAGCTTCTGCCTTTCAAATAATTCATGAAGAATCGAATTTTTATCCTTCATTATTTCTCCTAGCCATTTTTGAACACCCATCGTATAAAGCGGATGATAGGTTTTAGGATACGGATTCTTTTTACGATACAATACTTCTTTGGGCAATAAGTGGTCCATTGCTTTTCGAAGTAATCCCTTTTCCATTCCACCTAAATTTTTCATTTCCCAAGGAATATTCCATGTATATTCCACAAGACGATGATCAGCAAATGGAACACGAACCTCAAGACTTGCTCCCATACTCATACGATCTTTTCGTTCCAACAATGTTTGCATAAACCACACCATATTTAAATAAAACATTTCACGATGCCTTGCTTCCTCCATACCTTCTCCTTCGAAATATGGTAACTCCGCTATTGTTTGTGTATAAACATGTTGTGCATATGATTCAACTGCTAATTTCTTACGCCATCGATCTTGTAGCATTGTTGTCCTTTCAGCAAGTGAACGAATCCAAGGGAAACCTGTTGTCGTCTCCGTAAACCATGGATATCCACCAAAGATTTCATCTGCACATTCACCTGATAATGCAACTGTAAAGTCCCTTTTGATTTTTCGGCAAAACCATAGTAGTGATGAATCTACATCTGCCATTCCTGGTGAATCTCTAACAATTACAGATTCCACTAACAAATCAATTAATTGCTGTTGCGAGATTTCCTCAGCATGATGATCTGTTTTAAATGTATTTGTCATCTGTTCAATCCAATAAGTGTCTGTCGATGTTTGAAATGCATGTGGATTAAAAAAACGCTCATTATCCTCATAATCAATAGAGTACGTATGAAGCCTATCTTTCCCCTTTTGCTGAAAACTGTTCGCTGCAATGCCTGTAATAATACTAGAATCTAAGCCACCTGAAAGAAAGGTACAAATTGGTACATCCGAAACAAGCTGACGTTCAATTGCATCAGTCAGTAAAAAACGGACATGATCTACTGTATCTTCTAAAGATTCATTATGATGCTCGCTCTGCAAACGCCAATATTGCCAAATTCGCATACCTTCCCTTGAGAAACGCATTGCATATCCAGGGCGCAATTCATTAATATTTTGAAAAAGCGCCTTTCCTGGTGTTCTAGAAGGCCCTACAGCCATAATATTGGCTAATCCCTCTGCATTTACAGTTGCTTTCACCTCAGGATGTGCTAATAATGCTTTTACCTCAGATGCAAAAAGCAAACTACCTTGTTGCTCTGTAAAATACAAAGGTTTTACCCCAAGTCGATCTCTACATAAAAATAGTGATTGTAATTGTTCATCCCACACCCCAAAAGCAAAGATACCATTTAAAAAATTTACACATTGCTCTTTCCATTCAATATAAGCCGTTAGCAAAACTTCCGTATCTGAATGTGTAGTAAAAGTATATCCTCGATTTTGAAGCTCCTTACGTAATTCCTCTGTATTATAAAGCTCGCCATTGTATGTCATGACATAATTTGCACCTTCATGACTTTTCATCATTGGTTGCTTGCCGCCTATTAAATCGATAACGGCTAACCTTCGATGGCCAAATGCTATATGCTCATTACACCAAATATTTTCATCATCTGGACCGCGTTTATTTAAAGTTTGGGCCATCAACTTGATGATTTCTTCACTTGTTCTTAAATCTTTTTGAAAGCTAGCCCATCCTGTAATCCCACACATTTAGCCACATCCTTTCGCCTATTAGCGTATGCAGTAATGTACTAAAACGTGAAAAAGAACACGTAATGATTTACGTGTTCTTGAATGATTGATTATTAAAATAAGCCGCCAACAAAGTCGGAAATACCACCCCATAAGTTGCCAAAGAAGTTACCTATACCTTGGAAGAATAATGAGATGCCACTAGCACGCTCCACAGCCTCTGTAGTGACAACATCAGCTTTTAGTTCCTTACCATCAATGAAACCGTAATCGGTGCCCTCTGAGCGCTCAATAACTACCTTTCCGACAACTGTATCCTTTTTAACCTCTGCTTCTAAACTCTTTTTATCTAAAACAAGTTTCGGTTTATATAAATCTTTATCAGATGACTTCATCATAAAAGATACAGGTTCTTTTACAGCAATTGCTACTTTCTTTTCTTTACCTTTTGTAACTTTTACTGTTTTCTGATCTTTAAACGTATACTTCGCTGGAATAATTTCTTGTTTTGAGAATTGTGAGAAGCCGTAGTTAAATAATTTAGCTGTTTCGTCGAATCGAGCTTTTTTTGATTCCTGCCCTTTTGCATCTACAGCCTTCATAACAACAGAAATTAAACGTGTACCATTACGCTCTGCAGTACCTGTAAAGCAATGTCCAGCAAAGTTTGTTGTACCAGTTTTTAATCCATCAACACCTTCATACTGGTGCACTAATCCAGGCAACATTAAGTTCCAGTTTCTCATTTCAATTCTATCATCTGTACCTTCACGGAACGTCTTTTCTGCAATTTTAGATGTTTCTAATACGTTTGGATGATCTTTAAGTAAATGATATGCTAGTTTGGCTACAGATTTAGCAGGCATCACGTTTTCATCTTCTGGCCCAGTACCAGCTGGATGCATTCCAAATAAATCTGCATTGTTAAGTCCAGTAGAGTTCACGAATTTATAGTCTTTAAGACCAAGCTCTTCAGCCTTTTTATTCATCAGTTTTAAAAACTCAGCTTCAGTACCAGCAATTGTTTCTGCAATACCTACTGTAGCAGCATTAGCTGAATAGATCGCCATTGCTTCATATAATTCACGAATTGTGTAAGTTCCATCCCTACGTAATGGTACATTACTTAACGCACGGTTTTGTGACATACGATACGTATAATCAGTTACATGATATTCCTGATCCCACTTAACTGTACCTGCATCAATTGCGTCCAATAACAGGTATTCTGTCATCATTTTTGTCATACTTGCAATACCTAGTGAAGTATCTGCATTTTGTTCATATAAAATTTTTCCTGAATCTGCGTCAATTAAAATCGCAGCATCCACGTGTAGTCCTAAATCTGTTTCTGCATTTGCCTTCACAGGAATACCTGCAAACAAACTAAATAACAAAACAGGGATTAGGAGCAAGCGAATGACGGTATTCATTGTCTTTTTCACCTTTAAAACCCTCCAAAAAATAATCTTGTCCACGACATTTTATCACAGATAGTAACTTACGTGGGTACTCTCTAACATAAAAAAAGCTCTCGCGCCATCTTTGTAGACGATTCGAGAGCATAAAAGTTGCTAGTAATATATTACATCGAATAATTCGGGGATTCTTTTGTGATTTGTACATCATGTGGATGAGACTCACGTAAACCTGCACCTGTCATTCGTACGAATTGAGCATTTTCACGTAAGAACTCTAGGCTTGGTGATCCGCAATAGCCCATACCTGCTCGAATACCACCGATAAGTTGATAAATTGTATCTGCTAGAGGTCCTTTATAAGGAAGTCGACCTTCAATTCCCTCTGGTACTAATTTTTTCGCATCTTCTTGGAAATAGCGATCTTTTGATCCTTTTTCCATAGCTCCAATTGAACCCATACCACGGTAAACTTTGAAGCGACGTCCTTGGAAAATTTCAGTTTCACCAGGAGATTCTGAAGTACCTGCTAGAAGTGAACCAAGCATTACAACATTACCACCCGCTGCAAGAGCCTTTACGATGTCTCCAGAGTATTTAATACCTCCATCGGCAATAATTGTTCTACCAACCTCACGAGCCACTGTAGCGCAATCGTAAACAGCTGTAATTTGTGGTACTCCTACACCAGCTACAACACGAGTAGTACAAATAGAGCCTGGACCAATACCAACCTTAACTACATCAGCACCAGCTTCGAATAATGCACGTGCACCTTCACCTGTTGCTACATTACCAGCGATAATCTCTAGCTCTGGATATGCTTCACGGATTGAACGAATTGTTTGTAATACGCCCTCAGAGTGTCCATGAGCAGTATCAATTACTACGATGTCAACTTGAGCCTCCACAAGCTTCTCGATACGTACCATCGTATCTTTTGAGACACCAACCGCTGCACCTACTAATAAACGACCATGTATGTCTTTAGCAGCGTTAGGGAATTCAATTACTTTTTCGATATCCTTAATTGTAATTAACCCTGTTAATTTACCTTCTTCATCTACAATTGGTAACTTTTCGATTTTATATTGCTGAAGAATTTTTTCAGCATCCTCTAAAGTCGTTCCAACAGGAGCTGTAATCAAATCCTCTTTTGTCATAACATCTTCGATTTTTAATGAATAATCAGAGATAAAACGTAAGTCACGGTTTGTAATAATCCCTACTAATTTTTGGTTCTCCATACTATCAACAATTGGTACACCAGAAATTCGATATTTACCCATTAAGTGCTCAGCATCGAAAACTTGGTGAGTCGGAGTTAAGAAGAATGGGTTTGTAATAACACCATTTTCAGAACGTTTTACTTTTTCTACTTGTTCAGCTTGCTCATCAATTCCCATGTTTTTATGGATAATACCGATACCACCTTGACGTGCCATAGCAATTGCCATTTTAGACTCTGTAACTGTATCCATGCCAGCACTAACCATTGGAATGTTTAATTTAATTTTTGGTGTTAGTTGAACTGATAAATCAACATCTTTCGGTAATACTTCGGAATGAGCTGGTACTAATAATACATCATCAAAAGTTAAACCTTCTTTGGCAAATTTAGTTTCCCACATTTTCGTAACGTCCTCCTATAGTTAAAAGAATATTAATTGTAAGATTAACAACGTGCTAAGCTACTGTCAAGAAACTTATAAAAGAAAGACAATTCAGATTTTTAAAGGCAGTAAATTTAGCAATGAATTCCCACTTAGCTCTTCAAATAAATGATGATGATAAGTTCTAAATTTTAAATTCTTCTACTTTATTTAGTATCTAAAAACTACTTTGTACGCTGCTATATTTAGTTTTTTGGATATTTTTTTGTAAAAAAGCTGATAAATTGGTAAAAATTTATTCATTAAAAATAAAAAAACAGCCAACACACAGTTGACTGTTTTTGCCTAGCAATGTCCTACTCTCACAGGGGGAAGCCCCCAACTACCATCGGCGCTAAAGAGCTTAACTTCCGTGTTCGGTATGGGAACGGGTGTGACCTCTTTGCCATCATCACTAGACTATTATCGGCTTTCAATATACGTCGCATTTCTTCGTCAGCTTCAGTCATTCAGTCAGTCACGTACCTGAGTACGCTCTTTCCCTCTCTCCATTGCTTCCTCGAACTACTCGTATCTTGAAACCCTTGATGAAAGTTTATTCTTTCAAAACTGGATAAACGGTGCATTGAATGCTTCAAACATGTTGGTTAAGTCCTCGATCGATTAGTATTCGTCAGCTCCATGTGTCACCACACTTCCACCTCGAACCTATCTACCTCATCGTCTTTGAGGGATCTTACTTACTTGCGTAATGGGAAATCTCATCTTGAGGGGGGCTTCATGCTTAGATGCTTTCAGCACTTATCCCGTCCACACATAGCTACCCAGCGATGCCTTTGGCAAGACAACTGGTACACCAGCGGTGTGTCCATCCCGGTCCTCTCGTACTAAGGACAGCTCCTCTCAAATTTCCTACGCCCACGACGGATAGGGACCGAACTGTCTCACGACGTTCTGAACCCAGCTCGCGTACCGCTTTAATGGGCGAACAGCCCAACCCTTGGGACCGACTACAGCCCCAGGATGCGATGAGCCGACATCGAGGTGCCAAACCTCCCCGTCGATGTGGACTCTTGGGGGAGATAAGCCTGTTATCCCCGGGGTAGCTTTTATCCGTTGAGCGATGACGAACCGAAATCCTTCTTCACTCACGCGGCGTTGCTCCATCAGGCTTTCGCCCATTGTGGAAGATTCCCTACTGCTGCCTCCCGTAGGAGTCTGGGCCGTGTCTCAGTCCCAGTGTGGCCGATCACCCTCTCAGGTCGGCTACGCATCGTCGCCTTGGTGAGCCGTTACCTCACCAACTAGCTAATGCGCCGCGGGCCCATCCTATAGCGACAGCCGAAACCGTCTTTCAGTATTCCACCATGAGGTGAAATAAATTATTCGGTATTAGCCCCGGTTTCCCGGAGTTATCCCAATCTATAGGGTAGGTTGCCCACGTGTTACTCACCCGTCCGCCGCTAACGTCAAAGGAGCAAGCTCCTTCTCTGTTCGCTCGACTTGCATGTATTAGGCACGCCGCCAGCGTTCGTCCTGAGCCAGGATCAAACTCTCCATAAAAGAAATTTGATTAGCTCAAATTGTTTTGCTGGCATCAATTTTGATGTCCAAAATTTTTGTTTTGTTCACTAGCAGAAGCTAGCTACTAAAAACTTTATTGATTACGTTTTGCTTGTTCAGTTTTCAAGGTTCATTTATAAAATCTCTCTTTGTTAAGAGTTAACTTTTATATAATAACATGTTTATATGATAATGTCAAACAGTTATTTTATTTTATATTTTTCTAGTTGCGTGTTTCAGCAGCAACTTTTATATAATAACATTGGTTATAAAGAACGTCAATAGTTTTTAATAATTCTTTTTCAAATTTTATAATCTGAACCTTGGCCACGTTCTTAAAAATTGAATTGTACGATTCCGTCCAATTTCTAAAAGAGTTTCCTTAGTCTCCTCATCTAAATCAAATTGTGTTGCACTATAATCTTCGACAGGAATGAAAATAATATCTCTTTCATGTCTTCTTGATATATACCTCTCATCATGAGCGTCTTTCATAGTCGAGAATAAGGCTTCAAATAAATTCAAGCCATTTTTTATTTCGTGTGGACATTGTTCTTCTCTACGTCTACTCAATTTAAGTCCTAGAATTGGTCTTACTTTCCTTCCCTCTTTATCGTCAAATATCCATAACGGAAAATTACTCAAAACACCGCCATCTACAATTATGGATTCTCCTTTGCCTGTTTTTAAGGTAACAGGTTCAAAAAAAAAGGGAATGCCACAGCTCATTCGTAAAGCACATGCAACTGAGAAGTTATTTGCATCAATATGATATCTGTGTAAATCATCGGGCAAAACAATCATTCTTCCATTTGTTAAGTCAGAAGCAACTAATTTTAAAGAATCCCTCGGTAAATCTCCAAATGTATAAACACCTTTTGCAGCTAATTTTTGAAAAAACCATTTTTCTAGAGCTTTTCCTTTATATAAACCTAAATGGTTATATACATTAACCCATTTCATAAACGGGAATGATAAAATGGTTTTCCTTGAATCTAATAATGAAGGTACATCCAATTCTTCTAACATTGTTTGAATTTCTTTTCCGCTATAACCTGCAGCAATAAAAGCAGCTAGAATAGCCCCAGCACTCGTTCCAGCTACCCGTTTAAAGCGGAAATTTTCAGCTTCTAACACTTGATACGCGCCAACTAGTGCAAACCCCTTTAAACCACCACCAGAAAAAACACCATCAATCCACAAGGTTTCCTCTCCTTTTTTAGAAAGTTATCTTTATATTATAAGAATCAATGGTCACATTTAGAACTATTTTTGTCGAATTACTGTTGTCCTTCACGAAATAAGTCAATAAACCCCAGAATATTATACCTTTAAATTACAGAGCACTAAATAACAACTACAAAGAGAGATCCCTTAGTAGCTAACCTTATATGTAAGAATCTCTCTAGAAAATGAATAAGTGAATTTTATGCTCAAAAAGACAATCTCATCTAAAAGGAGCCAATGATATGAAAAAAGTAATTTTAGCATCAGTTTTAGGACTAACTTTAAACTCAGCTAACACTACACCATCCCTAGTCTCTGCAAAAACAATCAATAATAGCATTGTTGACCTTGAAAATTATAAGGTTATAGAATTCCTTGGAATATCTAGTTAAAATTTAGAATAATCTCTCGGAATTTTCAAATCAGACTTAGAGGAAAATCACTCTTTTTAAATGGTCAAGTTAAAAACTTTTATGATAATCATGTAGATGCCAACGCTCAGGAAGCTTTTGACGTTTTTAATGAAAATTTAATAGTGTTAAATAACGCAATAAAAAAGGGAGATTTAACAACTTCAGGAGATATTGAAGACATTCAGGTAAACGAAGAATTATAGAAAGATATCCAAGGGGAAATTTTAAACCCTGAAGAAATGATTATTATGTCTATGTTTTCTGTAAGTACAGAGTGGTATGGTCAAGTTATTTCTATTTCTGCTGATGAGGCTTCGAAAATACAAAAAGTTTTAGCAGCTGGTGAGGGTACTGCAGGATTCAACAGGTATTGGTACTATATGGGCGCTTTTATGATGTTGGGGAACTTTGTAATTGGAATAATAATGGATATTATATTCATAGAACACATTTTGGATTAGGTTTCACAAAACTTACATGGTGTACTCCTAAATAATAAAATATTATTTCAATACCCCTTATGAGAATTCTAAGGGGGTATTGAGCTTTTACACAATTTAAACGGATCTTACTATTGATTATAATAACTATAGTTAAGTATTCAAAGTGAAGGAGAGATTAGATGAAGTTAAATAGAAACGACCTTTGTTTATGTGGAAGTGAGAAAAAGTATAAGAAATGCTGTATGAATTGGCATACAAACTGGGCTCTAGGTATTGAAAATTTTGAGTGTGAGAAAGAGATTAAGTACATTTTTAGAGGAGCTTTTGATTTCATTCAGAGCATGATTACCAGGGTCAATGTCATTTGATTTCTGCAATTTTACACATTCTTTTAACTGAAAAGGCTTATAATTCTATTGTACGACTTGGTGGAGTTCAAATTGATCACTTTATACTTGATCAATCATGGGTTGAGTTGGATGCTGAGGTAATCGACATTGCAATTATGAACACACTTTAAGATGGCTTTAAATTTGCACCTGTACTTTTTGGTAAATCAGTGACAACCGGAAAAGACGTAGAATACAAATATGGACTATCGCTCTCTATAGATGCAACGGCTCAGCTAGTTCTTAGTCAATCCACTGGTCAGTATATTATGCACGGCGTATCATATGGGTCCCTTGAGATCATGAGATTGATTGTTGAAAATTCAGGAATTTCATTTGAGGATATCGTCAAAAAATATCTCAATACATATAGGAAGATGGCTATTGCTCATTCAGTTTAAAGATATGGTATTTAGACGCTGAAATAAATCAGCAGAAAATGATAATAAAGTTGTTTACTGAGATTACAACAATTTCCTACATTCAAAGCAAATACCCTCATGGACTTCACCTTTACTTTCTAAGCGTGAGGTTTCTCTGTTTTCTGTGTTCATTCATTCGAGATGGAATCCAAGGGTTATTATCTCTTAATTGTTCAGCCCTTCCGATTAGTTCTAGACTCAATCGTACTATGACCTCTGCTGACTTCTGATGGTTCATCTACTTGTCATTAAGTAGGGTAAAAAAGGGTACTTCACGTTTCCATCAGACCTCCCCTTGTAAGTGCATGCACTTTCACACCATCTATCCGCCTCATTTACTCGATATGACCTTCGACAGAAAGGACTTTGTGTTGTTATGCACACTCATCCAATCGTACCTAGCCTTGTATGAGATTCGTGTTCCTCGGACTGGTGTTTTGCCTCCAGCTTCCGTGTCGCCACGGACACCCTTGCTCTTGGCTAACCTCTACTTCTTTCTTTGGGTTCGGAACTTGCACCCTATAGTTCATACGTATGCCGGGCGCACATAAAAAAAACAGCCAACACACAGTTGACTGTTTTTGCCTAGCAATGTCCTACTCTCACAGGGGGAAGCCCCCAACTACCATCGGCGCTAAAGAGCTTAACTTCCGTGTTCGGTATGGGAACGGGTGTGACCTCTTTGCCATCATCACTAGACTATTTTCGGCTTTCAATATACATCGCATTTCTTCGTCAGCTTCAGTCGTTCAGTCAGTCACGTACTTGAGTACGCTCCTTCTCTCTCTCCATTGCTTCCTCGAACTACTCGTATCTTGAAACCCTTATATGAAAGTTGTTGTTCTTTCAAAACTGGATAAACGGCGCATTGAATGCTTCAAACATGTTGGTTAAGTCCTCGATCGATTAGTATTCGTCAGCTCCATGTGTCACCACACTTCCACCTCGAACCTATCTACCTCATCGTCTTTGAGGGATCTTACTTACTTGCGTAATGGGAAATCTCATCTTGAGGGGGGCTTCATGCTTAGATGCTTTCAGCACTTATCCCGTCCACACATAGCTACCCAGCGATGCCTTTGGCAAGACAACTGGTACACCAGCGGTGTGTCCATCCCGGTCCTCTCGTACTAAGGACAGCTCCTCTCAAATTTCCTACGCCCACGACGGATAGGGACCGAACTGTCTCACGACGTTCTGAACCCAGCTCGCGTACCGCTTTAATGGGCGAACAGCCCAACCCTTGGGACCGACTACAGCCCCAGGATGCGATGAGCCGACATCGAGGTGCCAAACCTCCCCGTCGATGTGGACTCTTGGGGGAGATAAGCCTGTTATCCCCGGGGTAGCTTTTATCCGTTGAGCGATGTTCAGCTTTCGATAAAAACTATCGAAACCTTTTTAATGTTATTAAGCCTATAAAAAACTTAAAAAATAAATGTGTTTGTTACAATTTCAATGTCGTTTTATCCAGTTTTCAAAGAACAAATAAAAAAAACAAATAATTGGTGGAGCCTAGCGGGATCGAACCGCTGACCTCCTGCGTGCAAGGCAGGCGCTCTCCCAGCTGAGCTAAGGCCCCAAGAGGAATATATGGTGGGCCTAAATGGACTCGAACCATCGACCTCACGCTTATCAGGCGTGCGCTCTAACCAGCTGAGCTATAGGCCCTCTTAGAAGTTTTATAATGAAACATAACGAACCGAAATCCTTCTTCACTCACGCGGCGTTGCTCCATCAGGCTTTCGCCCATTGTGGAAGATTCCCTACTGCTGCCTCCCGTAGGAGTCTGGGCCGTGTCTCAGTCCCAGTGTGGCCGATCACCCTCTCAGGTCGGCTACGCATCGTCGCCTTGGTGAGCCGTTACCTCACCAACTAGCTAATGCGCCGCGGGCCCATCCTATAGCGACAGCCGAAACCGTCTTTCAGTATTTCACCATGAGATGAAATAAATTATTCGGTATTAGCCCCGGTTTCCCGGAGTTATCCCAAACTATAGGGTAGGTTGCCCACGTGTTACTCACCCGTCCGCCGCTAACGTCAAAGGAGCAAGCTCCTTCTCTGTTCGCTCGACTTGCATGTATTAGGCACGCCGCCAGCGTTCGTCCTGAGCCAGGATCAAACTCTCCATAAAAGAAATTCGATTAGCTCAAATTGTTTTGCTGGCATCAATTTTGATGTCCAAAATTTTGTTTTGTTCACTAGTGGAAGCTAGCTACTAAAAACTTTATTGATTACGTTTTGCTGTTCAGTTTTCAAGGTTCATTTTCTTCAATTTAAGTATCACCTCTTGGCGACTCACTAATAATATCAATATTCTATAACTATGTCAACACTTTCTCAAAAAAATTATATATTTTTTATAATTAACTATTTCATTCCTATATCAACTTAGTAATTAGAAGACACTAACACACTATATTATTTATTGATTATATAATTTTACACAGATAAATCCATCCAATGAACAGGCTTACTCCTACCAATGTTAATAAATCAAAAAGACTTTATACAGTAGTCATTTTTAGTACTCATTTTCTTAATGTTTTTAACAACTACTTACTATATGTAAAAGAATTATAATATAGGCTATATGTATCCATTCAAAAATAAGTTACGTGTACATACTAAAAAAGATAACTAGATTGTCAAAAGGCATAATTATTTTCATCCAGTAAAAACACATTGAAATATTTACAATCACATTTTTACTTGTTCATACCCATTTTGTTTTACAACTTTGCCCACTACTGGCTCCTTATCTAAGAATGATTTAGTAAATATTGAATATAGAAGTACCTTTATCAAGAAAAGAGAATTTTCTGCCACTAATGTACCGCACACTTTGTTCTTGCATTTACGCTTTTTTAGAGTTGTCTCAATCTTATTATCACTTTAAAAAAAACAAATATATAGGTATTCAAGATACAATCTCTTTCAGGTTTAAAGTAAGCGCTTTCCGATTGATGATTATTTCTATTTATCTACATCGTCCTTATTATCTTCTTCCCTTTGTTCTCCGCTTACATGTTGTAATAACAATCTCCCTTTTTTGCTCATAAAACAATCATGAGCTTTCTTCTCCCAACCCTGGCATGAAAATAAGTTCCTCCTGTCCATAATGGTAGTGACACAAACAGGATGTAAGACGCGGCTTTTTTTGGTGGCTTAGACCCTGGGCATAAAACTGTTTGAGTGAATTTGGTGTTCAACCCTTTGTTAGCTCCACTTGATAGTAGGATGACTACGTACAGAAAAATGCTTATTTTCAAATTCACTCACTGTTTGTGATCTTTATTGTTTGGAGTGATTTTTATGGAGGTATTTATTAAGAATTGTGCAGGCTTAGATGTGCATTCTGAGACAATTGTTGCTTGCGTTTTAAAAGGGAGACACGAAAACGAAGTATATCAAGAAATAGAAACTTTCCCTACGCTCACGAAAGATTTGTTTCGTCTATTGAAATGGTTAGAAAGCCATGAAGTTACACATATTGCGATGGAGAGTACGGGTGTGTATTGGAAACCTGTATTTAATATTTTGGAGGACTTTTTTGATATTACACTTGCGAATGCCCAACGAATCAAAAACGTTCCTGGCAGAAAAACAGACGTTTCAGATGCAGAATGGATTGCGAAGTTATTACGTCATGGCTTGATTGAAAAGAGTTTTGTTCCACCCGTGGAGATTCGAGAACTCAGAGATTTAACAAGACTTCGGAAAAAGTGGATTGGCCATTTAACTTCTGAAAAGAATCGCATTCAAAAAGTATTAGAAAGTTCAAATGTCAAACTAAGTACTGTGATTTCAGATGTATTTGGCGTATCCGGGCGTAAATTACTAAATCGATTAATTGAACAAGGTTATGTAGATGAAGCCGATGTCAAAAAGAATATTCATGGAAGGTTAGCCCCTAAAAAACAATTGATTACCGATTCTTTATTTGGAACACTCAATGAACATCAAATATTTCTTATTCGCCAATCTTGGCGACACATTGAATATTTGGAGTCATTGGTTTTAGAAATTGAAGAACGGATTAATCAACTATTACAAAATTATCATGAAGAACTTCAATTATTAATGACAATTCCAGGTATAAAAAAAGATACTGCCGCAGTTATCATTGCAGAAATTGGTGTAAACATGAATCAGTTTCCCACATCACAACACCTTGCTTCATGGGCAGGCGTATCTCCTGGTAATCATGAGAGTGCAGGAAAAAGAAAAAGTACGCGTTCTATTAAGGGAAATCCACACATTAAATCGGCCATGTGTGAGGCAGCTTGGGCAGTTTCAAGAAGTCGAAATCGTTGGTTAGCCAACAAATATTGGTCACTCGCAGCACGAAGAGGCAAGAAAAAAGCACTCGTTGCGATTTCGCATCGAATGCTTCGAATTATTTACTCCATGCTACTGAACAAGGAGCCATATAAAGAACCACAATTGGTTTAGTTTAACCAAAAACCAAAAGTAATAAACCAAGATACCTTCCGACAGGTACCTTTGCTTTCTCATTGGCTTTTTTCGTTATTTATAGAATGACCTAGTCCACTTAATAATATTCAAAAAACAAAGACATTATTTATTTTCACAGAAAAAACCCCTTCCAAACAGAATTGTTTTGACTATTACTATTGCCATTTTTCAACATCTACTTAGAAGGGATAATTTATCATTGATTGTCCTTCAATTATTATTAATTCGTTATAATACGTGAAATATAAAATGTGCGATTTTTTCCTAAATCAAAAATCTCACCTGAAAGGCATAATTTGATAAGTGGTCGTGTTGGTGCAAATTTATTTACAAACATTACTTCCCCACGTTCCAAATTAGATAGCTCTACAATTGTACCTATTGGTAAGTCAGCAACAATATCAATAAGTGCTCGAACTACTTTAATATCAAATTTTCCAAATTCAGATTCATTAATCATTTCAATTACTTTAAAGGATGATTGCTTAGCTCTATATACACGTTCACATGTCATTGCATGAAAAACATCTGCAACCGCTATAATTTGAGCAAACATAGAAATATTTGCTATTTTCTCAGCTTTTGGATAACCGCTCCCGTTTAAACGCTCATGATGTTGATAAATTGCTTCCTTCATTGTATCTTTTAAGATTGTTAAATCCTTGACCATATTATAGCTATAGGTCGGATGCTTATAAATTTCCTCAAATTCCTGCTCTGTTAAAGTTGTCTTCTTATCGCGAATCCGAGGATGAATTTTTGCCATTCCACAATCAGCTAACAGTCCCCCAATAGCAACTTGAATCGTAGTTCCTCTATCATAGCCCAATTTTTGTGCTATCACTGCTGAAATCAATGCTGTTGCAACACAATGATGATATAAATAATCTTTAGGGTTTGAGTACTCATTTAAATCAAAGATAATTGCACGATCCTCTAACACCATTTCCACTAATGGCAAAATAATTGATCGTGCTTTGGCTATATCAACCTTTGCACCAGCTTCCCAATTTTTAAATTCCTTTTTAAATTGCTCAACAGAATTATCATAGACTCTCTTAAAAGTTGGAACAGCCTCAGGTGGTGCAATTAAATCCGTTTCACCGACTTCAGATTGTTGGTCCGTACCATCCTTATAAACAGAAACTCTTGAAATATTAAAAGCAAAAAAAACTTGTAAATGCTCATGAGAAATGATTGTGTTTTTAAATATTATAGGATATTGTGTATTTGCAAAAATATCCTCAGAAATTACTTTACCTACACGCAACTCCGATATTGGGACATGTATAGTTTCCATGCAATTAACACCTCTTCACTATTTCGCTTACTTTACGGTTAATTTCATTTTATCATGGAATTCAAAATAATTACTTATTTTTCATGATTTATGCTAAAAAACCGATGACGGCAATTTTCCCTGCCGTCATCGGTTCCCTTATTATTCTTCTATTTCATCATTTTCTTCATTAGGTTCTTCTTCTTTTTCAACCTTTGCTACAGTTGCAACAAGCTCATCATCGCCTAAACGAATTAAACGAACACCCTGTGTACTACGACCAATTAATGAGATATCATTGACATCCATACGGATTAGCATGCCATTAATTGTGATCAGCATTAAATCTTCTGAACCATCAATCGTTTTTACAGCTACCATTGGACCGTTTTTATCAGTGATTTGAATTGTTTTTAATCCAACACCACCACGGCTTTGTAAACGATATTCCTCTTCAGATGTACGTTTACCGTAACCTTTTGCTGTAACAACTAAAATTTCCTGTTCCGGTTCAACGATTTCCATACCAACTACTTCGTCACCATCACGTAGTTTAATACCTCGTACACCACCTGCAGTACGGCCCATTGAACGAATATCATCCTCTTGGAAACGTACAAGCATTCCATCACGAGTACCGATAATCACTTGTTTCTCGCCATCTGTTAAACGAACAGATATAAGATCATCATCTTCTCGCAAACTTATAGCTATTAAGCCGTTTGTTCGGATATTAGCAAATTGAGATACTGGTGTACGCTTTGTAATACCTGTTTTAGTAGTGAAGATAAAGTATGCATCCTCATCAAATGAAGCTACACGGATCATTGCGGTTACTTTTTCACCTTTTTCAATATTGAGTAAGTTAACAATCGGTAATCCTTTCGCTGTACGACCAAATTCCGGGATCTCATAACCTTTTGCTCTAAACACTTTCCCTTTTGAAGTGAAGAATAAAATTGTATCGTGTGTAGAAGTATTCATAAGATGCTCTACAAAATCATCTTCATTTGTGCCCATACCTTGTACACCACGACCGCCACGTTTTTGACTACGATATGTATTCGCAGCTAAACGTTTGATATAACCATTGTGCGTTAAAGTTACGACTGAATTTTCGACTGGAATTAAATCCTCGTCCTCAATCATTTCTAAACCGCCAGAAGTAATTTCAGTGCGACGTGTATCATTAAAGCGATCTTTTACCTCTAATATTTCAGTGCGAATAATATCAACGATTTTAGCCTCATCAGCTAAAATTGCTTTTAATTCAGCGATTAATATTTGAAGCTCTTGGTATTCTGCTTCAATCTTTTCACGCTCTAATCCACTTAAACGAACTAAACGCATATCTAAAATAGCTTGCGCTTGGCGTTCAGATAAATTGAATCGCTCCATTAATTGAGGTTTCGCTTCATCACCACTACGTGAACCACGAATAATAGCAATAATTTCATCAATATGATCAAGAGCAATACGTAAGCCCTCTAAAATATGTGCACGATCTTCCGCTTTCCTTAAGTCAAATTCCGTACGACGACGAATAATAACCTTTTGGTGCTCTAAATAATGATGCAACATTTCTTTTAAGCCCATTACTTTAGGCTGACCATTTACTAATGACAGCATATTAATACCGAAGCTCGATTGCATAGCTGTTTGTTTATATAAATTATTTAACACTACATTGGCATTTGCATCTTTACGAATTTCAATGACTACCCGCATACCACGTCGGTCAGATTCATCACGTAAATTTGTAATACCATCAATTTTTTTATCGCGTACAAGCTCTGCTATTTTTTCAATAAGCTTAGCTTTGTTCACTTGGTATGGTAATTCATGAATAAGAATTGTTTCTTTACCATTTGATTTTTGTTCAATCTCTACCTTTGCGCGAATAATGATGGAGCCACGACCAGTATCATAGGCACGGCGAATACCACTACGACCTAAAATTAATCCACCAGTTGGGAAATCAGGTCCTGGAATGATTTCCATCAATTCTTCTGTTGTGATAGCTGGATTTTCTGAAAGTGCTATCACTGCATCTATCGTTTCTCCAAGTTGATGTGGCGGAATATTTGTCGCCATACCAACTGCAATTCCCGCCGCTCCGTTTACTAATAAGTTTGGATAGCGACTAGGAAGGACGATAGGTTCCTTTTCTGAACCATCATAGTTATCTGTATAGTCAATTGTGTCTTTATTGATATCACGAAGCATTTCCATTGCAATACGAGACATACGTGATTCTGTATAACGCATTGCTGCCGCTCCGTCTCCATCAACAGATCCAAAGTTACCATGACCATCGACTAACATGTAACGATAGCTGAAATCTTGCGCCATACGTACCATTGCATCATAAATAGATGAGTCACCATGTGGGTGGTATTTACCCATTACGTCCCCAACAATACGTGCTGATTTTTTGTACGCTTTATCTGCTGTATTCCCTAGTTCCTGCATGCCATATAAAATACGGCGATGTACAGGCTTTAATCCATCTCGTACGTCTGGTAATGCACGAGAAACTATTACACTCATCGCATAATCGAGGAAGGATGTTTCAATTTCTTTTGTTATATTAACTCCTTTAACACCGGAGCGTTCTTGTTCTGACAAAGTGTAGACCTCCTCTCAAGAAAAATTAAATATCTAAATTAGCGTATACTGCATTCTCTTCGATAAATTGACGACGTGGTTCAACTTCATCGCCCATTAAACGCTCAAATGCTTGGTTTGCTTTAATTGCATCATCTAATTCTACTTGTAACAATGTGCGGTGCTCAGGATCCATTGTAGTTTCCCAAAGCTGCTCTGCATTCATTTCTCCAAGACCTTTGTATCGTTGTACATTTGGTTTTGGCATTTTCGGTAACCGTTCTAAAATTGCTTGAAGAGTAACATCATCATAGCAATACTCAACATGTTTACCTTGCTTAACTTGATAAAGAGGTGGCTGTGCAATATAAATATAACCTGCCTCTATGAGAGGTCGAAGGAAACGGAAGAAGAATGTTAAAAGTAATGTGCGGATGTGCGCACCATCAACATCGGCATCTGTCATAATAACTATTTTATGATAACGAGCCTTTTCTAAAGTAAACTCTTCACCAATACCTGTGCCAAATGCTGTAATCATTGCACGGATCTCTGCATTCGATAAAATTTTATCTAAACGTGCTTTTTCAACGTTAAGGATTTTACCACGTAACGGTAAGATTGCTTGGAAGTGTCGGTCACGTCCAGATTTCGCAGATCCTCCGGCAGAGTCACCCTCAACGATATAAATTTCGCATTCAGATGGGTTTGTTGATGAACAGTCAGCTAATTTACCTGGCAAACTTGATACTTCAAGTGCATTTTTACGACGTGTAAATTCACGTGCTTTTTTAGCAGCAACACGTGCACGAGCAGCCATTAAACCTTTTTCTACAACCTTACGAGCAACAGTTGGATTTTCTAACATAAATCGTTCAAAACCATCTGAGAACAAGGAGTTAGTAATTTGGCTAACTTCAGAGTTACCAAGCTTTGTTTTCGTTTGCCCTTCAAATTGTGGATCCGGATGCTTAACAGAAACAATAGCCGTTAAACCTTCTCGAACATCTTCACCAGTAAGATTTGCATCTGACTCTTTTAAAAGTCCATTTTTTCGTGCGTAATCATTAATAACACGTGTAAGGGCTGTTTTAAAACCAGATTCATGTGTACCGCCTTCATACGTATTAATGTTATTAGCAAATGAAAAAATATTTGAGGAGAATCCAGCATTATATTGCATAGCAATTTCAACTGAAATGCCATCCTTTTCTCCAAGCACATCAATTGGATCATGGATTGGCTCTTTCGATTGATTTAAATGCTCTACATAAGAACGAATACCACCTTCATAGTGATAAGTAGTAGAACGCTCCTCATTTTCACGTTCATCAGCAATTGTAATCTTTATACCACGATTTAAATAAGCTAATTCACGAATACGATGAGCTAAAATGTCATATTCATAAACAGTAGTTTCTTTAAATATTTCAGGGTCGGCTTTAAAACGTGTAGTTGTGCCATTATGATCTGTATCCCCAATAATTGATAGCTGTTGAACCGTTTGACCACGCTCAAATTTAATTTCATGAATATGACCTTCACGATGTACTTGAACAATCGTTTCAACTGATAGTGCATTCACAACAGATGCCCCAACACCATGAAGACCACCAGATACTTTGTAGCCGCCGCCACCGAACTTACCACCCGCATGTAGCACTGTCATGATAACCTCTACAGCAGGTTTACCCATTTTTTCTTGAATACTTACTGGAATACCACGACCATTATCTTCTACTCGAATCCAATTGTCTTTTTCTATAGTTACTTTTATATCTGTACAAAATCCTGCTAGTGCTTCGTCAATACTATTATCAACAATTTCCCATACTAAGTGGTGAAGCCCTTTAGAGCTTGTCGAACCGATATACATACCAGGTCTTTTACGTACCGCTTCTAAACCTTCCAATACCTGTATCTGATCGGCTTCATAAGCTTGATTTTGTAAACCTTCGTTCTCTATAGCCACGGCTTTCATCTACTCCTTCATAACATCGTTTGTGTAAATGAATGAACAGTCAACCGAGCTGACTATTACCATTCTTTTGTAATCTAAAAAACTACCCGGGCTAACTTTCTTCAATCGCTCCTTGTTTCACGTGGAACAGCTGTGCATGCTCCATTGTCTCATGATGAATTCCATCAACGCTTGTAGTCGTTACAAAGGTTTGAACCTCACCCTGAATGGTATTTAGTAAATGCGATTGGCGATAATCGTCGAGTTCTGACAATACATCATCTAAAAGTAGTATGGGTGTTTCATTCGTTTCTTGTTTAATTAATTCGATTTCAGCAAGTTTTAATGAAAGAGCGGTAGTACGTTGTTGTCCTTGCGAACCATAAGTCTGTACATCATAGCCGTTTACTAGAAACTGCAAATCATCTCGATGTGGACCCACTAATGTTAC
Organism: Lysinibacillus sp. B2A1; assembly: GCA_002973635.1. Taxonomy (GTDB): domain Bacteria; phylum Bacillota; class Bacilli; order Bacillales_A; family Planococcaceae; genus Lysinibacillus. The sequence continues at coordinate 3,815 of CP027224.1, read as the reverse complement.
TCCCCGATCAAATTCTCGCTCCTTAGCTTCAATTAGCTTTTTATGCAAGAAGTTTTCAATTTCACTGGTAGTATGATGCTTTTCTACACCAGCTACGGTGCGATATTTTATAAGCAGTATTTCCTTCCCTTGTGAAATACCTCCGTGAATCGGTTCAGCCCACTCTTGCAATAAATCCATAAATTGAAATCTTTTTCGAATAATTTGGGTAGCAGCGTGAATATATTGTTCATTATAGACCTCATACATCACGTCATCTATCATTGTTTTCCCTTGATTCATTTTTAAATAGTGGTTACGTTGTTTTAAAATTTTTTGAAAGGTTAATAAATCATGTAAATAAACAGGCGAAATTTGCCCAATCTCCATATCAATAAAACGTCGTCGAATCTGAGGACTCCCTTTTACAACATTCAAATCTTCGGGAGCAAACATCACGACATTCATTTGACCAATATAATGACTAAGGCGACTTTGCTCTATATGATTTATCTTACCCTTCTTGCCTTTTTTTGTAATCGTAAGCTCTATCGGTAAAATACCATGCCTTTTTTGAACGGCCCCTTCTATTTTACCATAGTCTGAATCCCAACGTATCAATTCTTTATCGTTCGTCGTTCGATGGGATTTAGCCATCGCTAATACGTAAATAGATTCCATTACATTTGTTTTTCCTTGCGCATTTTCACCAATGAAAACATTAATTTTTGGAGAGAATTTTAAAGCTAAGGCATCATAGTTACGGTAATTTGTAAGTTTTAACTGCTCTATATGCATATCTTACTGTCCAGTGGATCCAACGATACGAAATCGACCACATCCAGGAATATTAACGATGTCTCCGTCACGTAATTTACGACCGCGGCGATCATCCACTTCTCCGTTTACATATACATCATTTTCTTGTAAAAACCATTTCGCCATACCACCTGAGCTAATCGCATCGGTCATTTTTAAAAGCTGCCCTAACGTGACAAACTCCACATCAATTTCAATGTCCTTCATAGCTGTGTTCCCCTCCAAATTCAGACTGTCTATCTCTCTATCATACCTAAAAATTCATCATAAGTAAAAAAAGATAGCCGCAATTAGCGACTATCCTAATGTTTTCTAAGTCCATACAGTTCGTTTTGTTTTTCTATCGAAAGTACTTTGAATTTTTAATAAGTACGTACAGGTAAAATTAACTGTAATATTGCATCATCATGAACAGAACGTAAAATAAATGGTCTCATTGCTCCTGTAAATTGGATGACGACATCTTGACCATCAATGGCTTTTAATGCCTCCATCATATATTTCGCACTAAAGGAAATTTTTAAGTTCTCGCCTTCAAGTAATTCTACTGGAATCTCCTCTTGTACTTTACCGATTTCTGGAGAATTAGAAGAAACTTCAACAGCTTGGTTGTCTAGAATTTCAAAACGTACAACATTATTACGATCACCTCGAGCAACGAGCGAAGCACGATCAATTGCTTGTAATAATGATTTCCCATTAATCGTTACATTTGTTTGATACTCTTCTGGAATTAAACGTGTTGTATCTGGGTAGTTCCCTTCTAGTAAACGAGAGAAGAACAATACTTCTCCAGTTTTAAATAACACCTGTTGGCTCGTAATAACAATTTGAACAAGGTTTGTTGAATCTTCTAATACTTTATTTAACTCATTTAAGCTTTTTCCTGGAATAACAACACTATGTTCAACTTCAGGTAAATTTTCTAACTGAACTTTTCGTCTTGCCAATCGGTGGCTATCTGTTGCAACACAGATTAATGCTTCATTTTTTATTTGCCAGTTTACACCTGTCAACACGGGTCTGCTTTCTGAAGTAGCGACAGCGAATACTGTTTCACGGATAATAGACTTTAATAAGTCAGCAGGAATAGTAAATTTTTGATCTTCTGTTAATTCGGGTAGTAATGGGTATTCTGCAGCATCTGATCCAATCAAATGAAATTCTGATTTCCCAGAACGGATATGCGTTTGGAAACCAGGTGTTACGTGAATTTCAACTACATTTGTTGGTAATTTACGCACAATTTCATTAAACATACGAGCTTGTACAACAATCGATCCTGTATCTGTAATATGAATGATTTGTTGCCCATCCTCTTCAACTGGAATAAATGTTTGAATAGTAATATCAGCGTCACTACCAGTTAAACGAATTCCTTCCTCAGTAACATCAATTTTTATCCCCGTTAAAATAGGTATCGTTGTTTTAGAACTTACAGCTTTCATGACATCATTTAAACCTTCTAATAAACGGTCACGTAAAATATCAAATTTCATTCGTTTTCCCTCACATATTTATATTATTTATTTATATAAAATAAAAAAGATATAGTAATAGGTCCTGTGGATTTGTGGATAAGTATATTTAAGTCAATAAAATCAGTCTATCCACATGTAGATAGACTGTGCATAAGTTTGTGTTTAAATAATGGAATTGTCCACAGATTATTTTCCTAACATGCTTCTAATTTGTTTAACATCTTGTTGTAGTTGAACGTCATTTTTCAACATGGAAGATATCTTTTCATGAGCATGTATAACAGTAGTATGGTCACGTCCACCAAATTCTTCGCCAATTTTCGGCAGCGAGAAATCTGTTAATTCGCGGGATAAAAACATCGCAATTTGACGTGGGAAAGCAATTAATTTTGTACGTTTTTTGGCAGCAAAATCTTCTAAACGTATATTAAAATGCTCTCCTACTGCATTTTGAATGTCTAATATAGTGACAGTTCGCGGCTTCGAATTAGGAATGATATCTTTTAATGCTTCTGCAGCCAAAGTAGCATTAATATCCTTGTTTACTAGTGATGAATAGGCAACGACGCGAATAAGCGCACCTTCAAGCTCCCTAATATTGGAGTCGATCTGGTTCGCAATATAGAGCATTACCTCATTTGGCACTTCTAAACCGTCAGCCTTTGCCTTTTTTCGAAGGATAGCGATACGAGTTTCCAAATCCGGTGGTGCAATATCTGTGATTAATCCCCATTCAAAACGAGAACGTAAACGGTCTTCCAGAGTCGGAATTTCCTTTGGAGGACGATCACTGGAAATAACAATTTGTTTCGATTCTTCATGCAATGTATTAAAAGTATGGAAAAATTCTTCCTGAGTAGATTCTTTTCCAGCTAAAAATTGAATATCATCAATTAGCAGTACATCTACATTGCGATATTTGTTACGAAAATCAAGTGCCTTATTATCCCGAATTGAGTTAATAAATTCATTTGTAAATTTTTCAGATGATAAATAGACTACTTTGGCATTTGGGTTATGTTCTAAAACATAATGACCAATTGCATGCATTAAGTGTGTCTTTCCAAGCCCTACGCCCCCATAAATAAAAAATGGGTTATAAGCCTTCGCGGGCGCTTCAGCAACAGCAAGTGAGGCAGCGTGTGCAAAGCGATTACCAGAGCCAATAACAAACGTATCAAAAGTATACTTCGGGTTTAACATACCTGGTGAAATATCATGGTGATCGTTATTTTTTGCTTGGATGATCGGCGCTGGTAAATCAAAATCGTCCGAATCCTGGTTTTTTTGAACAACAAATTTAATAAGCAAGTCTTCGCCTGTAAGCTCCGTTAATATACCTGTAATCAAATGAATATAATGATTCTCAAGCCAGTCTCGAGCAAACGAATTTGGCGCGGCTATTGTTACAGTAGAACCACTCCCATTATAAGTAAGTAGTTTCGTAGATTTTAGCCACGTTTCGAAGCTTGGTTTAGAAATTTTTTGTTCAACTTGAGCCAGGACATTGTTCCATAGTTCTTCTAAATGTTCCAA